>JANPCA010000388.1:0-5009 GCA_031430715.1 Hyphomicrobiales bacterium
CGCGCCGACGCCGGCTCTTCCCGGGTGAACGGCGCCAAGGCCTATGCCGCCACCTCGGCCACCACCACCCAGGACGGCAAGCTCCTGCAGGCCAAGTCCTGCCGCATCGAGAATTACCGGCTCAAGATCGAGTTCAACATCAAGCTGCCGAAGATCAAGAACGAGCAGGTGCTGCCCGCCGCCGACCGCAGCCGGTGGCGGCAATTCTCGTCTTTCCTCAAGAAGCACGAGGAAACCCACCGCTCGATCTGGCTGGGCTGCGCCGCCGATCTGGAGCGTCAAGTCGCAACCATCAAGGCGGCGACCTGCGGCGAGGCCGATAAGAAGGCGGCAAATCTCTGGGAAAAGGTGCGCGCCGCCTGCTCGAAGAAGCACAATTCCTTCGATGCCGCCGAGCAGAAGAAGCTGATGAAACACCCCTTCGTGAAACTGGTCTACACCCGCACCACGCGCAGCGTCCACGCCGCCAAGGCGCCGTAACCTCCCGCAGTTTGCTTGCAACCATTGGATGCGTGTGCCAGTTTGGGACACTGATGGCTGGAAAGACTCCGGACATCGGCCGATGTGTTCCCGCATTTCCCCTCACTGGAGATAGCTCATGCCTGTTGTGATGGACGGTCCAGAAATCGTGATTGTGCAAGCTGCGAGCGCCTTCGATCCGCAGGTGGCGGCCAATGGTACGCGTTTCACCGTGGTGTGGGAAAGGCTGGCCGGCGTGTTCCAGGCCGATGTGTTCGCGGCAACCTACGATCATACGGGCACCAAGCTGATCGCGCCCAAGGCTGTGGACGAAGCGGCCGGCGAGACGCAATCCTTCGACCCGTCCATTTCGGTGACCGGCGATGGCACGTTCGTGGCCGGCCTATGGTCGACCAACAACTTTCCAAAGGCTGGTGCGCGCTATGAATCGCTCGGCAAGAATGGCAATCCTTCAGGCTTTCCATTGGAACTCAGCCCCGATCCCGGCGCCGTCGATATGCCGAACAGCGGTGGCCTGCCGGTGGTCGCGGGTCTGGCCACGGGCCGGTTCCTGGGCGTGTGGGCCGATTCCGTGCCGGATGGCGCGGGAGGCTTCAATGACGCCCTGCGGGTCCGGGTCATCGGGTCGCCGCCTGTTGCCGAGAAATCGATCGACGTCGACACCTTCGGCACCAATACGCTGGGCTTCCACCTGAAGGCCACGGGCCTTACCAACGATGGTTTCGCCGCGGCCTGGCGGCGGCCCACGGGCAGCAATACCTACCGGGATGTGCTGCAGTTTTTCGGAAGCACTGGCGCGAACACCACACCAAAGATCGGCGTTCCCCGCATATTTGGCGAGTTCGGCGATTGGAGCCGTTTCGGCGACCTGGCATCGCTGCCGGACGGCGGCGCCGTCTATGCGTGGCGCGAGCGCAACCCGAAAGACTACCGGTCGAATATTACCACCGGCACTTACATCCAGCGCTATGACGGCGCGGGCGGGCCCATCGGCAAACCGATCACCGTCAACAACACCAATGAGTTTCTCACGGATGCGACGGAAGTTGTTTCGGTGGCCAGCTATGCCGATGGCCGGTTTGTGGTCATCTGGAACGAAACCATCAGCCGCGACACCTTTGCGAATTCGGGCGACGTCATCAAGGGACAGTTGTTCACCGCGGCCGGTGAGCCCGATGGCCTGAACTTCGAAATCGCCACCGATCCCACCATGTCAACCCTGACCGATGTCGATGCCGCAACACTTGGCGCGGATGGCTTCGTGGCCGTCTATCACCGCGAGATGCTCAGCGCGGGCCTGCATGAAATCGCCGCCCGGATATTCGATGTCAGCACGCCCGCAACGGTCGAGCGCGGCACGGCGGCGGGCGATAGCCTTGACGGCACGCCGAGTGACGACACGCTGATCGGCCTCGGCGGCAATGATGTGCTGAACGGTCTCAGGGGCGATGACCTCTTCGATGGCGGGCCGGGCCGGGATGCGCTGAAGGGCAGCATCGGCTCGGACACGGCGCGCTACACCACCGCCATCAAGGCCGATCTTTCAGGCGTTGTGGCGGCCACCGGCGATGCGCTTGGCGATAGCTTCTCCAGCATCGAAAACCTTCAGGGTTCGCCTGGGGCCGATGAATTGCGCGGCACGTCGGAAGCCAACGTCATCAAGGCCGGTGGCGGCGACGATTTCATCGATGCCGGTGGCAGGTCCGATCTCTTGAGCGGCCAGTCCGGCAGGGATAGCTTCTATCTCGACAACGAAGGCGATCTCTCCGACACGATCACCGATTTCCTTTCGGGCACCGACAAAATTGTCATCAAGAAGAGCGGTTTCACGACTTTCATTTTTCCGTTCCTCCTGAAATTCGCCAAGGGGCCGGAACTGCCGGCAAATAGCGCGGCGACCAGCGGCAGTTTCTTCTTCAACACCAAATTGCGCCGCCTCTACTACGACAACAGCGGGGCTTGGGTCGAGTTCGCCAATCTGCCGGGCACCGCCAGCATGGCCGCGCCGGACATCGTGTTTCAGTAGCGCCGGCGCCTAGCGCCGCAGCACCCGTCCCGCCACCGCGTCGAGCTTGGCCAACAGGGCCGGATCGCGGCTGCCCGGCGCCGTCATGATCGCATGGTCAAGGGCCCGGCCGGAGCCGATGGAACAGGCCTGGTGCTCAGACGGAAACGCCCGGGCGATGCGGCTCACGAGCCGCTTGGCATTGCCGGAATTGGCTTTCATCACGGCGATGACCTTGGCCACGTCGACCTCGCCATGGTTCTCGTGCCAGGAGTCAAAATCAGTCACCATGGCGACGGTGCAGTAGGAGATTTCAGCCTCGCGCGCCAATTTGGCCTCGGGCATGTTGGTCATGCCGATGACGGATGCGCCCCATGACCGGTAAAGTTGCGATTCGGCCAGCGTCGAGAACTGCGGGCCTTCCATCACCACATAAGTGCCGCCACGCGCCACAGCGATGCCCTCGGTCTTGAGTGCTGTTTCGGCCAAGTCCTGCAACCCCGGCGATACGGGATGGGCAAAGGGCACATGGGCAACGCAGCCGGCCCCGCAGAAACTCTTCTCGCGGGCGACGGTGCGGTCGAAGAACTGCTCCACCAGCACGACGGTGCCGGGCGGCAAGTCCTCGTTCAGCGAGCCCACCGCCGAAAGCGAATAGAGATCGGTGACCCCGGCCCGCTTCAGGATGTCGATGTTGGCGCGGTAATTGATGCTGGTCGGCGACTGCACATGGCCTCTGCCATGGCGCGGCAGGAACACCACCGGCAGCCCGCCAATCTCGCCGCGCCGCAGCTGATCCGACGGTTCGCCCCATGGCGATGCAATGGTCTCCCAGCGGGCTTTGTCCATCTCGATGTCATAGACGCCGGAACCACCGATGATGCCGAGAACCGAATGTGTCATGACCTATCCATGGCTCGAAAAGGGGGTGGGGTGGGGGTGGGGTTGTCAATTCAATTGGACTTTGCTATATCCAAACGGACATCGATTGGAAAAGCAAGCCATGGGAACAATTCTCAACAACGATGATGTGATCTGGCTAAAGAACGTAACTGCGGACAACTCTACACTTGCCTTGCTTCGGCAACTTCCCGCAAGCGCCAAACTGCAGCTCGACATCGAGGGGTTTCGCGGCGATTGGGAGCGCATGGCGGACGGAAAGGATGGCAGGCCGACGCTTGGCCTGAAGCCCGTGGGCAAGGCTCTAGAGTTCTGGAAAGCGATGCGGGCACGGCGCGGCGAATATCTCGAATTCAGCATCGTAGAGCTTGGCGGCACTTATCTTTCGAGCCTCCAGAAAACGCTGAGTGAATGGGACTCCGAAGAAGACGAACTGGCCTTCAATGATCTGTGATCATTGGCAGGTCGTCGCTGTACCCTTTCCCTTCATGGAGCGCCCGGCGGTCAAGCGGCGCCCGGCGCTTGTCATCTCGGCAAGGCAGTTCAACGCGGCGAACGGCCATAGTGTCATGGCCATGATCACGGCCGCGATGCTCGATCACTGGCCGAGCGACTATGCGATCACCAAGCCGCGGGAAGCCGGTCTGAACCATGACTGCTATGTGCGCTGGAAGGTGTTCACCTTGCCGAACAGCCTGATCGTCAAGACCATCGGCGCACTCGCCGATGAAGACCGCGATGCACTCATGGACGAGGCCCGGACGATCTTCGTCCGGGCCTGAAAGGCCGATCCGGCGGCGGAAATCAATGCGCCACGTTCGCCCACAGCTTCTTCTTCACCAGATAGAGCAGCAGCGCCAGCACGCCCATGAAGATCAGGACCGCGAAGCCGAGGCGCTTCCTTTCTTCCAGTTTGGGCTCCGCCGTCCAGGCGAGGAAGGCGGAGACGTCCTGGGCCATCTGGTCGACGGATGCCTTGGTACCGTCGTCATAGGTCACCTGATCATCCGCCAAGGGTGTCGGCATGCCGATCCAGTGGCCGCCGGCGAAATAGGGATTGTAGAGCTTGCCTTCCGGCTGTTCCTTTTTCAGTTCTTCCGAGGGTTCTTCGTAGCCGGTCAGGACCGAATAGACATATTCCGATCCGCCGATGCCGTTGAAGAGCTGGTTGAAAGTTCCGTACCAGCCGGCCCGCGATTTGGTGATGAGCGACAGGTCGGGCGGCAGGGCGCCGCCATTGGCAACCTTCGCCGCCTGCTCATTGGCAAACGGCGACGGGAAACGGTCGGACGGCAGGCCCGGCCGGTCGAACATCTCGCCATCCTCGCCGGGGCCGTCCTTGACGGTGAAGGTCGCGGCCAAGGCCTTGACCTCCTCGGACGTGAATCCCGGTCCGCCATGTTCCGCGAGATTGCGCAACGAGACGTATTGCATGGCATGGCAGTTGGCGCAGACTTCCTTGTAGACCTTATAGCCGCGCTGCAGCTGGCCCTTGTCGAAATGCCCAAAGGGGCCTTCGAAGGAAAATGAGAGGTCCTTGGCGGGCGTTTGGCCTTCGGCGGCGAAAGCCTGGGCCCCGAGAAGCATGAGGCCCGCAGCAGCAGCCCCGAGTGTCTTGAGCAAT
>JANPCA010000389.1:0-6082 GCA_031430715.1 Hyphomicrobiales bacterium
CAATTCGGCGACCGTCTCGAGCACCAGGACAATCACCGGCGGCACCGGCGCCGACACGGTGACCATGGGTACTTCCATCGCTTCCGGCATCATCAATCTGGGTGCGGGAACCGATGCCATCACCTTCGCCGACGGCACCAACTCGGCGACCGTCTCCAACACCGAAACCATCATGGGCGGCACCGGCGCCTCGACGCTGACGCTGGGCTCCGCACTCGCCAACACCATGAGCCTCGACCTGGGCGGCGGCAGCGACAGCCTGACGCTCGGCAATTTCGCCAACACCGGAACGCTGTCCAATGTCGAGACCATCACCGGCGGCACCGGAGCCGACATCCTGACCCTCGCCACCGGGATCACGGCGGGCAGCATCAGCCTGGGCGCCGGCGCCGACAGCCTCACCCTCGGCAACTTCGCCAATTCGGCCACCCTGTCGAATGTCGAAACCATCACCGGCAATGCCGATGCCGACAGCATCACGCTGGCCACCGCCATCAGCGCCGGCATCATCAATCTCGCGGGCGGCGGCGATGCCCTGACGCTCGGCAATTTCATCAACGCGGCCACCATTTCGAACGTGGAGACGCTCACCGGAGGAACCGGCGCCGACACCATCACGCTCGGCAGCACGCTCACCGGCATGACGCTGAACTTAAGTTCCGGCGCCGACAGCCTGGTCCTCGCCAATGTGGCCAACACCGGCACGGTCTCCAATGTCGAGACCATCACCGGCGGCTCAGGCGCAGATAGCGTAACGCTGGCCACCATCATGACATCCGGCGTGGTGAATCTCGGCACCGGAACGGACGCGCTGGTCTTCGCCGACGGCACCAACTCTGGCACCCTCTCCAATGTCGAAACCATCACCGGCGGTACCGGGGCCGAAACGATCACCCTGGCGACGGCGATCACCGCCGGAACAATTAACCTGGGGGCTGGAACCGACAGTCTCGTGCTCGGTAACTTCACCAATTCGGCCACCGTCTCCAACACCGAGACACTGACCGGCGGCACCGGTGCCGATACGATCACGCTTGCCAGCACGCTGACCGGCATCACCCTCAATCTCGGCACAGGCGCTGACAGCCTGACACTCGCCAATGTGGCCAACAGCGGCAGCATCTCGAACGTCGAGACGCTGACCGGCAACGGCGATGCCGACACGATCACCATCGCCACAGCGCTCACTGCCGGTATCATCAATCTGGCCGGCGGCAGCGACAGCCTGGCGCTCGGCAACTTCGCCAATTCCGCGACCGTCTCCAACACCGAGACCATCAGCGGCGGTACCGAGGCCGACGTCATCACGCTTGCCAGCACATTGACTGGAGTCACCGTCAATCTGGGGGCGGGAACCGACAGCCTGACGCTCGCCAACGTGGCCAATAGCGGCACCGTCTCCAATGTCGAGACCATCACCGGCGGCACTGGCGCCGATACGGTCACGGTTGCCACCACGCTTACGGCGGGCACTGTCAATCTCGGTGCCGGTGCTGACGCGGTGACGCTGGCCGATGGCGGCAACACGGCCACCATCTCCAACACGGAATCGGTTACTGGCGGTTCGGGCGCCGATGCGGTGACGCTCGCCTCGGCCCTCGCCAACACCATGACAGTCGATCTCGGCGCCGATACAGACGCCGTCGTCCTCGGCAACTTCGCCAACACCGGAACCATCTCGAACGCCGAGACTCTCACCGGCAACAGTGGCGCGGATGTCATAACAATAGGAACGGCCATCAGCGGCGGCACCATCAACCTGGGCACCGGCACCGACAGCATCATCTTCGGCAACTTCACGAATTCGGCCACGGTGTCGAACGCCGAGACCATCACCGGCAATGCCGGGGCCGATACCATCACCATTGCCGCGGCCCTCACCAGTGCCGTCATCAACCTGAGCGGCGGCAGCGATGTCCTGACGCTCGGCAATTTCGCCAACTCCGCCACCATCTCCAATGCTGAAGCGCTGACCGGCGGCAGCGCCGCCGATACCGTCACGCTTGGCAGCACGCTCACCGGCATGAGCCTCGATCTGGGCGCCGGCACCGACGCGCTGACGCTTGCCAACGTGGCCAATACCGGGACACTCTCCAATGTCGAAACCGTCACGGGCGGAACGGCGGCGGATAGCGTGACGCTGGCCACCGCCTTAACAGCTGGCACCATCAATCTCGGCGCGGGCAGCGACGCGATCGTCTTTGCCAGCGGCAGCAACAGCGCCACCGTGTCGAATGCCGAGACCATCACCGGCGGCTCAGGCGCCGACGCCATCACCATCGCCGCGGTGATCGCCTCGGGTGTCATCGATTTGGGTGCGGGAGCCGACACGCTCACCTTCGCCAATTTCGCCAATTCGGCCACCGTATCCAATGCCGAAACCATCACCGGCGGATCGAACACCGACACGCTGACGCTGGCCACGCTGCTTTCCGCCTCCACCATCAATCTCGGCAGCGGTGCCGACACGCTCATTCTCGGCAATTTCGCCAATACGGGCACCGTCTCGGGTGTCGAGAACATCACCGGCAATGCCGATGCCGACACCATCACGCTCGCCACCGCGGTGACGGCCGGTTCCATCAATCTCGCCGCTGGTACCGACGACCTGACGCTTGGCAATTTCGCCAACAGCCTCACCGTCTCCAACACCGAAGCGCTGACCGGCGGCGGCCTTGCCGACACGGTGACGCTCGCGACAACGCTCACCGGCATGAGCATCAACCTGCGCGGCGGCACCGACACGCTCAATCTCGCCAACGTGGCCAATACTGGTTCGGTCTCGGGCGTGGAAAAGGTCAACGGCAACGCGGCGGCCGATGTCATCACCATCGACACGTCGATCACGGCGGGCGTCATCAACTTGAATGGCGGCACCGACAGTCTCGTGCTGGATGGCGTCCTGAACAGCCTCAGCGTGGCCAACGTTGAGTCCGTCACTGGCGGCACCGGCAGCGACACGGTGACCAATACCGGCAGCAACGCCATGACCATGCTGGGTGGCGGCGGCTTCGACACCTATACGGGCGGCACCGGCGTCGACACCATCGTCATCGACTCAATGGGGGATTCCGACCTGACCACCGTCAGGTCCTTCCGCAGCAGTGGCGCCGACAAGCTGGCGCTCGACGTGGTGGGGGTCAACACCTATGGCGCGGACACCTTCGACATCGGCGGCACCACGCTCATCGCCAATGTCAACATCACCAGCGTCGCCGACATCGACACCATGGAGGTGACCACCCTCTCCAATGGCGGCTCCGGCGCCTTCGCCTATGTCGCCGACAGCGGCAGCCTGTACTATGCGGCGGATGGCGACTTCACCGGCGGCGCCACGCTGGTGGCTGTTCTGCAAGGCAGCGGCACGTCGCCCTGGGTCTATGACATCGCCGGGTTCATGCTGGTGTAGTAAATTTGCAGTTGGACTTCTTACTTACTTCCCCTCTCCACCGCGCAAGCGGGGGAGAGGGCAGGGTGAGGGGGTGGCGGCACCGGGCGATACTTTCGACGTTTCACTCCACGGCACCACCCCCTCACCCCAACCCTCTCCCCCACATGCGTGGGGGAGAGGGGGTAAAAGGAAAACATTCCACAACACAACAACCCTACTTATGCCCCAATAACCTCTCCGGCGTGAAGGCCTCGTCCAGTTGCGCCTCCGTCATCAAGCCCTGCGACAGCACCACGTCGCGGATGCTGCGGCGGCTCTTCAACGCCTCCTTGGCGACGCGGCTTGCTTCCGCATAACCAATATAGGGATTGATCGCCGTCACGGTGACGAGCGAGCCTTCGAGCAATTCGCGGCAGCGCTCGCGGTCGGCCTCGATGCCGATGATGCATTTCGACCTGAGTGTTTCCATGCCGCGCATCAGCATGCGCATCGACATCATGATGTTCATGACGATCACCGGTTCCATGGCATTGAGCTGCAGTTGTCCCGCCTCGGCGGCCATCGTCACGGTCAGATCATTGCCGATCACCTGGTAGGCGATCTGGTTGACCACTTCCGGGATCACCGGATTGACCTTGCCCGGCATGATCGACGATCCCGCCTGAACCGCAGGCAAGCGGATTTCGCCGAAACCGGCGCGCGGGCCGGAATTCAAGAGCCGCAAGTCATTGCAGATTTTCGAAAGCTTCACCGCGATGCGCTTCAACACGCCCGAGAATGTAACGAAGGCGCCCAGGTCCGAGGTCGCCTCTATCAGGTCGGCGGCGGGCACCAGGGCGACGTCCGACACCGCCGAGAGGTGCCGGATGACCAGTTCCGAATAGCCCTCTGGCGTATTGATGCCGGTGCCGATGGCGGTGCCGCCCAGATTCACCTCGCGCAGCAGGTTGGCGAATTCGCGCAGGCGTTCGATATCCTCGCCGACCATGACGGCGAAGGCGCGGAATTCCGAGCCGAGCCGCATCGGCACGGCATCCATCAATTGCGTGCGCCCGACCTTGATGACGTCGTCGAATTCCACCGCCTTCCGCAGCAGCGCGTCCTTCAATTCCTGCTGGCTCTGCATGAGCGACGGACAGGCCCGCAGGATCGAGAGGCGCACGGCGGTCGGATAAACATCGTTGGTCGATTGCGACAGGTTCACGTGATCGTTGGGATTGATCGTGGCATAGTCGCCGCGTGGGCGGCCCATGAGCTTCAGCGCGATATTGGCGATGACCTCGTTGGCATTCATGTTGGTGGAGGTGCCGGCCCCGCCCTGCAGCATGTCGACCACGAAATACTTGAGCCCGTCGCCGGCGATCACCAGATCGCAGGCCGAAATGATCGCCTGGGCGATCTCGGGTTTCAGCGTGCCGAGATCGCGGTTGGCCATGGCGGCGGCCTTCTTGGCCATGGCGAGCGATTGCACCAATTCCGGATAATGGCGCAGCAGGATGCCGGTGATCGGGAAATTCTCAACCGCCCGCGCCGTATGGATGCCGTAGTCGGCGTCGGCCGGAATCGCCATCTCGCCGATCGAGTCTCGTTCCATCCGTGTGTTGGGCATCGTCCGCCTCCATTGTTCGGGGCGCATCTTAGCCTAATTTTCCGGCAACGGAGGGATGATTGCCGAAGCGGTTCTTTGTCCTATAGTGCCACGCCACGGGGACCCGACAACCCCAGACGCAAACAGGAGAAACACATGGATCGCCGTAATTTCATCAGATCGGCTAGCGTCGCGGCTGCCGCCGTTCCGGCCCTGGCGGCACCCGCCATCGCCCAATCCACGCCGGAACTCAAATGGCGCATGACGTCGAGCTTTCCCAAGGCCCTCGACACCATCTACGGCGCCGCCGAAACCTTCTCGAAATACATGGCCGAAGCCACCGACAACAAGTTCCAGATCCAGGTCTTCGCGGCGGGCGAAATCGTCCCCGGCCTTGAAGCCGCCAACGCCGCCTCCTCCGGTACGGTCGAGATGTGCCATACCGCCAGCTATTATTACTGGGGCAAGGACCCGACCTTCGCGCTCGGCACCGCCGTTCCCTTTGGCCTCAATTCACGCCAGCAGAATGGCTGGATGTATTATGGCGGCGGGCTGGAACTCATGAACGAGTTCTATGCCACCCACAACCTCATCGGATTTCCCTGCGGCAATACAGGCGCCCAGATGGGCGGCTGGTTTAGGAACGAGATCAAGTCGCTGGCCGACTTGCAGGGCGTCAAGATGCGCATCGGCGGCTTCGGCGGCAAGGTCATCTCGAAGATCGGCGTCGTCCCGCAGCAGATCGCCGGTGGTGAAATCTATCAGGCCCTCGAGAAGGGTACGATCGATGCCGCCGAATGGGTCGGCCCCTATGACGACGAGAAGCTCGGCTTCTACAAGGTGGCGCCGAACTATTACTATCCCGGCTGGTGGGAAGGCGGCGCCATGCTGCACACCCTCATCAACACGGCGAAATGGGCCGAACTGCCACCCGTCTATCAGTCCCTGATCAGGACCGCCTGCCAGGCCGCCAACTCAGACATGCAGGCCAAGTATGACGCGCGCAATCCCGGGTCGCTGAAGAAGCTCGCTTCCGCCGGCGCCAAGTTCTTCCCCTATCCGCAGGACGTGATGGAGGCCGCCTTCAATGCCGCCAACGACAC
>JANPCA010000390.1:0-3154 GCA_031430715.1 Hyphomicrobiales bacterium
AAATCAGGAAGCGCATGGAACAGGGCCAGGTGGCGGTGATCGCCGGGTTCCAGGGGCTAGGCCCCGACAAACGCATCACCACGCTGGGCCGTGGCGGTTCGGACACGTCGGCGGTGGCGATTGCGGCGGCACTCGATGCGTCGTGCGATATCTATACCGATGTCGATGGCGTCTATACCGCCGATCCGCGCGTCGTCACTGGCGCCCAGAAGCTCGACCGCATTTCCTACGAGGAGATGCTGGAACAGGCGTCCCTCGGCGCCAAAGTACTGCAGCCGCGCTCGGTTGAACTGGCCATGGTTTACAGGGTACCCTTGCAGGTGCGCTCGAGCTTCGAGCCGCCCGATTCGGCCAACCAGAACAAGCCCGACGGCACGGGCCCCGGAACACTCGTATGCGATGAGGAACGGATTGTGGAACAGCATGTTGTGAGCGGTGTCGCCTATTCGCGCGACGAGGCCAAGGTGGCGATCCGGCACGTCAAGGACCAGCCCGGCGTTTCGGCGGCGATCTTCGGTCCCCTGGCCGAAGCCGACATCTCGGTCGACATGATCGTCCAGAACCTTTCCCACGATGGCGCCTTCGCCGATGTCAGCTTCACCCTGCCGCGCAAGGACTTGCGCAAGGCGCTCGAAGTGCTGAATGGCGTCAAGGACAAGGTCGGCTTCACCGATATTGCCCACTCGGCCGATGTCGCCAAGGTCTCGGTGGTGGGCATCGGCATGCGCAGCCACGCCGGTGTCGCTGCCCGCATGTTCCGGGCGCTGGCGGATAAGGGCATCAACATCCAGGCGATCACAACGTCTGAAATCAAGGTGAGCGTGCTGATCGACGAGGCCTATACCGAACTCGCGGTGCGCGCCCTTCATACCGCTTACGGACTCGACGCCAAGGTGGCATAACGCTTGAAATGCGCCGCGCCGTGAATCAGCCGAACAGCTTGCCAGGCCGCTCCCATGCGGTCCGGGCAATGATGCGCGGGGACAGCGGCTGATGGCAACCTCCGCCCTGGGCCCGCGTGTCCTGCTGCGCAGGCTCCGCGAGGTCATGGCGGAGCCGGTCACGGCGCAGAAGCGGCTCGACAAGATCGTGCAGATCATCGCCGCCAACATGGTGGCCGAGGTTTGCTCGCTCTATGTGATGCGGCCGGGCGACATTCTCGAACTCTATGCCACCGAGGGCCTCAAATCCGAGGCGGTCCACAAATCCAAGCTGAAGAGCGGCGAAGGACTGGTCGGCACCATCGCCCAGCAGGCCATCGGCCTCAACCTGCCTGATGCCCAGCATCATCCGTCCTTCAAATACCTGCCCGAGACCGGTGAGGAAATCTACAACGCCTTCCTCGGCGTGCCGATCATGCGCGGCGGCTCCGTCATCGGCGTGCTCGTGGTGCAGAACCGCACCCGCCGCCACTATAGCGAGGAAGAGGAAGAAGCCCTCCAGACCACCGCCATGGTGCTGGCCGAAGTCATCGCGGCCGGCGAATTGCGCGAGGTGGCGAGCGAGGTGGCGGCCGACGTCGCCCATGTGCGGAGCCATCACCTGCGTGGCGATTCACTCGCCGAAGGCGTGGCGCTGGGCCATGCCGTGCTGCACGAGCCGCGCGTCGTCATCAGCAATCTCATCGCCGAGAATGTGCCCCAGGAAAGGAAGCGGCTTGAGGATGCGGTGGCCCAGCTCCGCGCCCATGTCGACGAATTGCTCGATGGCTCGGATGCCCAGCGCGCCACCGAATATTCCGACGTGCTCGAAACCATCCGCATGTTCGCCCATGACAAGGGCTGGATGAACCGGCTGCGCGAGGCGATCGACACGGGGCTGACGGCCGAGGCGGCGGTCGAGCGCGTGCAGAACGACAACCGGGCGCGCATGATGCGCACACCCGATCCCTACCTGCGCGAGCGCATGCATGATTTGGACGACCTGTCGAACCGGCTGATGCGCATCCTCACCGGCGCCCTGGCCACCGCGTCGCGCACCGATCTTCCGGCCAACGCCATCGTCGTGGCCCGCAACATGGGACCGGCCGAGCTTCTGGATTATGACCGCACCAAGCTGCGCGGCGTGATTCTGGAAGAGGGCGGGCGCACCAGCCATGTGGCCATCGTCGCCAGGGCGCTGGGCATTCCGGCCGTCGGCCAGGCGGCGGGCTTGATCGATCTGGTCGATACCGGCAGTCCCGTCATCATCGACGGCGGCACCGGCGAGGTCTTCGTTAGGCCGTCACCCGACCTGCAGAAGGCCTATGGGGAAAAGGTCCGCTTCTATGCGCGCAAGCAGGCGCAATATGCGGCCTTGCGCGACGAGCCCGCCGTGTCGCGCAATGGCGAGCGCATCGAACTCAACATCAATGCCGGGCTGATCGTCGACCTGCCGCATCTGCATGATTCAGGTGCTGATGGTGTGGGTCTCTACCGCACCGAACTGCAATTCATGATGGCCCAGCGCTTTCCCAGGCTCACCTCCCAGATAAGACATTATTCCCAGATCATCGAACAGGCCAGGGGCAAGCCCGTCACTTTCCGCACCCTCGATATCGGCGCCGACAAGACGCTCCCCTACCTGCGTCAACCCAAGGAGGAAAATCCCGCACTCGGCTGGCGCTCCATCCGCATGGCGCTCGACCGCCCGGCGCTACTCCGCCTGCAGCTCCGCGCCCTGATGATGGCGGGAGCCGGGACGCCGATGAAGATCATGTTCCCGATGATCGCCGACGTTGAGGAATATAAGCTTGCCCTTGAGGTTGTCGAAATCGAGAAGGCTTATCTGCTGAAGCGCGATCACGTCCTGCCCAGCCCCCTGAAGCTGGGCGTGATGATCGAAATCCCCTCGCTGCTCTGGCAACTCGATCATCTGCTGCCGCTCGCCGATTTCGCCTCGATCGGTTCCAACGACCTGGTGCAGTTCCTCTTCGCCTCGGATCGCGGCAACCCCAAGCTCACGGGCCGCTATGACCCTTTGAGCCCGGCCGCTCTCGGCGCCATGCGCATGATCGTCGAGGCAGCGCTCCGCCACAAGAAGCCGGTGACGCTGTGTGGCGAACTGGGTGGGCGGCCGCTCGAAGCCATGGGACTGATCGGCATCGGCTTGACTTCGATCTCCATGGTGCCCGCGGCCATCGGCCCGGTGAAAGCCATGGTGCGCAGCCTCGACC
>JANPCA010000391.1:0-2280 GCA_031430715.1 Hyphomicrobiales bacterium
CAAAGGCACCTACATTAGTGTAGAGCCATTCCACCTTGGCCGCTACGTTGACGAGCAAGTGTTCCGCTTCAACCGGCGCAACGGATCAGATGCGGATCGCTTCACTGCCGCCCTCCGCCGCGTCATCGGCAAACGCCTTACCTATCGGGAGCTTACCAATGGAACCCTCGCCGCAGCCGCCTGAAAGCCCCGCCAAGGTCGCGGACAACGCCGAGGAAACTCATGGCATGGCTCGGTTCAAGGCGCTGGCCGGCAAACTTTTTGCCCTCGACCCTCTGGAGTTTCGCAAGGCGCGCATAAAAGACGAACAAGAAAGACGTTTAAAAAGAGATAGTTAGCTCGCCGCTATGCAGAGTTGCGGCAACCGTGGCAGTTGTCGGGATTAGGACAAAGTGTCGGAAGCCGCGAATTAACCACGTAAATTGCTGATTCATGTTGTGCCGGGGAGCCCGATGATATACTGGGGCTTTAGATGCCAATTCCAGCGGCTTCCGAGGGACCACTAATCCCGACGAAAACCGCTGGCGAAGGCCTCGGCCGGAGTCCAACCCCCGGGTCGAGAATGAGATGGGATTCAGCCCCTATCTCACGCAACTCGTGCGTGAGCTTTATGGCAGGATTTTGGCTCGGAATCAAGGGGTTCTAACTCCTTGAGGATACACGCCTATGTGTAAAGTGCGCCGTCGCGGGCCAAGAGTCCGCATCCGCCGCGCTATGCCGCCGAAGCGTTTCAAGCCACTACGGCTTTAAATCGCTGACCGCGCTTAGCGCTCCAATCCATTTCAACTACTGCGGCGCGGGGCTTGTCCCCGCGCCCAACCTCCGAGGGGAGGTCGGCATGATCGAGATGAAAGTCATTCAAACCAATCGAGAGGCTTCGAAGATTGCCTTTCCCTATACGGACATCAGCGACGCCATTGCTGTCGCCGATGGTTTGATGAAAGGCGGAGGAATGCCACTTGGCCGAGATCAGCTTGCCTCCGCTATGAACGCGGCGGCGGGTAGCGGCAGTTTCAACGTGAAGTTGGGTACTGCCCGGGCATTCGGCGTGATGGAGACCGTCGCTGGCAAATATCAACTCACACCGTTAGGTTTTGAGATCGTCGATCCTGCGCGTCAGCGCGACGCAATGGCGCGGGCCTTCCTTTCGGTCGAACTCTACAAAAAGACGTTCGACGAATTTAAAGGCAAGCAGCTCCCCCCACGACCGCATGGACTTGAAGCGGCATTCGTAAACTTTGGCGTGAGCCCGAAGCAAAAAGAGAAAGCACGAACAGCTTTTGATAAATCGGCTAGGGCCGCTGGCTTTTTCCCGAACGGCAATGAAGACCGGCTGGTAGAGCCGTTCGGTCCGGGGGTGGTTCACCTAACAGCGCTGGATGTATCAACGTCACCGCCCCAGATTGGAGAGCCAGAGTTGAAGGTGCACCCATCGGCGTCTCCGGCGCCGGGGCTTCATCGATCGATCTTAGGGATGCTGGACGAGCTACCAGCGCCGAAATCTCAATGGAGCAAGGTGGAGCAAGCAGACTGGCTTGAAGCCGTCGCGACATTATTCCAGGTAATCTACAAGAGCGAAGACAAGGGGGACATCAAAGTCCAATATCAACCGGATAGTCGGGGCTAGTGCCGGGCTACACTCGTGATTTGAAAAAGAGGCTCCGCGAGGCGGGGTGCTTTTTCCATGACCAAGGACGAGGCGATCACGAAAACTGGTACAGCCCGATCAGCAACCGGCGTTTCACGGTCGACAACAATATCAAGTCCAAACACACGGCCAACAAATCTTTGGCCGACGCTGGGCTTCCCAAAGCCTTTTAAACGCAGGCGAGTTGAAGCGGGCTGTCGAAAATGGGTTTTACCGCCACTGGCGGATTCTTTCGGGGCGCATGCCTCCGATTCAGCTCATCGCAGTTAAGGTCGATCAATTGAGGGGCGCACTTGGCGATCCGCTCGATCAAACATTGCGGGTTTTCAGCCTCTAAGCTCAAGCCGGGAATGTCCGAGGCGGCGACATACCAAACCTCAGCCTCGTCATCGTAGGCCAGATGGACTTTCAACTCGATCACTTTGGGCGTAGCCATTCCTCTCACACGACGTGCTAAACGTCGAATACCTGCAAAGGGTTTCGGAGCGATTAAACGCGGAGCATGGGCTGTCATATAGACTCTGATCCGACCTGATTAAAGGTCATCGCGCCACCTCCCCACTCGCTGAAACGATGCATTACACAATTTTCGCGCTCATCAAACGATAATATATTATCGTTGGTGTCAGCTG
>JANPCA010000392.1:0-5233 GCA_031430715.1 Hyphomicrobiales bacterium
CTGGTGTTGCCGACCCATCGTTTGTTTCGCGGACCCGATGGACTGACCTGCGAACAGATCAAAGCCAAGTTGGGTGATGCGTTCGACGTGCGGCCGGCCGGCGAAGGCAGCCAGGAGGCGCCCCAGGTTTGGGAGGAAATCGAAACGGCGGACAACCAGGGCGCGCTCGGCCTGTTCTCGAAGAAAGACAATCGCTGGCTGCTGGCTACCATCACTCCGGCCGGCCGCGCTCAAATGGCAAAGCTCGCGCCCGATGTTCTGGTCGAGCGCATGGTGACGGGTGCCGCCGCCGAACTGATCGTCGGCCTCACCTCGGATTCGCAATTCGGCCTTGGCCTCGTGGTGGGGGCGGGCGGTATCCTCACCGAACTGCTGAAGGACTCCGTGACCTTTCTCCTCCCCACCTCGCGCGCCGAGATTGAGCGCGGTCTCAAGACGCTGAAAGTCTGGAAACTGGTCGAGGGTTTCCGCGGCAAGTCCGGCGACGCCGCCGCCGTGATCGCCGCCATCGAAGCGGTCGGAGCCTTTGCTGAAATGCATCGCGGTCTGATCGCGGAACTGGACGTGAACCCCCTGCTCGTGCTGCCAGATGGCGCCGTTGCGGTTGATGCCTTGATCCGGATGAGAAGGCCGTGATGCGCCTGCCCTGCTTTGCATTTGCCGGGTTACGGGTTATGAATGGAGCAGCGGACCACTGGCGCGGAGCACTTGAATGAAACGGACCTTTCACATTCGCGCCGTCTGGGATGGCGAAGCAAAGGTGTTCATCTCGGAAAGCGATATCGAGGGCCTGCACATAGAAGCAGCAACACTCGGCGCCTTTGAAGACATCATGAATGAGGTCGCCGTGGAGATCATCATGGCGAACCACGTCACCGCGGCGGAGCTGGCATCCACTCCGCTCCGCGACTTGGTGCCCGCCATCGTGTGGGAACGCCCGGCGCTTGTTGCTCCAGCCGCCTGACGTGCCCGACGGTTTCTACAAGGATCTTATCAAGGAGATTTCCAGTCTCGGGTTTGACTTTCACGCCGCAGCAAAGGGATCGCACGAGAAATGGAAACTTCGGGTGACAGGGAAAATGCTGCTTATGCCATTCAACCTAATGAGCCGCCATCTCGCCAACGCCATCCTGAAGGATGCGGGCAGCCTGCGCAAATTTTGACTGGACACCACGACCTATGACCTCCCCCATCCGCACCGCCCGCCGCGGCGCCGTGCTTGAAGTCACCATCGACCGGCCCAGGGCCAATGCCATTGATGCCGCGGCGAGCCGCATCATGGGCGATATCTTCGCCGCCTTCCGTGACGATCCCCTATTGCGTGTGGCGATCCTCACGGGGGCTGGCGAAAAATTCTTCTGTCCCGGCTGGGATCTGAAGGCCGCGGCCCTTGGCGAGGCACCTGACTCGGACTATGGCGTGGGTGGCTTCGGCGGTTTGCAGGAACTGCCGGGCCTCAATAAGCCGGTCATTTGCGCGGTGAACGGCCTGGCCTTCGGCGGCGGTTTCGAGATCATGATCTCCTGCGACATCATCATCGCCGCCGAGCATGCCACCTTTGCCCTCCCGGAAATCCAGTCCGGCACGGTGGCTGACGCGGCTTCGATCAAACTGCCGCGCCGCATCCCCTATCATGTGGCGATGGAAATGCTGTTCACCGGCAGGCGCATCGACGCGCCGGAAGCCAAGCACTGGGGCCTCGTCAACGAAATCGTCCCGGCCGGTCAACTCATGGCGAGGGCCCGCGCGCTCGCCGATCAACTGGCCGATGGCCCGCCCCTGGTCTTCGCCGCCATCAAGGAAATCACCCGCGAAACCGCCCATCTGCCCGTGCAGCAGGCCTTCGACATGGTGACCAAGCGCCGCCTCAAGACGGTGGACACGCTCTATTCCAGCGCGGATCAGCTAGAGGGTGCCAAGGCCTTCGCCGAAAAGCGGAAACCACAATGGAAGGGCCGGTAAGTAGCGGCAGCTTGGTGCCACTGGCTGTTTTGGGCAACCCGCTCAATCCATCAAACCGCTGGTGTGATCTTTCGCTTTAGTCAGCCAAAGGGCGGCCACCAGGAGCCCGGTACCTAGGACCACGGCCCATCTGAAATCCTGCCCGAACAGGACTATACTCAGTACAGCTCCCGCAACGACCGCGATATAGTTGGCCCGCGCAACATAACTTCCGCCTCGCAGGCGCGCGATCTGAAACAACAGGACGAGCCCCAAAATTTCCAACGAGACCACCACCCAGATCGGCCATTGCATCGACAGTGCCAAGAGGTCGCTAAGCTGTCCGCTTGTGCCCAGCCAGATACCCGAAAATACGATGAGGGCGGCAATGGCCTGCCCCTGGGCACCCTGAAGATTGTCGAGACCTTCGGGCCATCGGTTGGCAATGTGAAGCATGTAAAGCGCGTAAAGTATGGGAATCGTGAATGCCGCGATGACCCAGGGCAAATCGAAAGGCATTTGATCTGCGTGTTCTGCCTGTGTCGCATATACGACTGTCACCACGGCACCGAAGCCGATGAGGGTCCCAAGCGTATTCTTGATATTCAAGGTCTCGACCCGCATGAAAGCCGACAACAGCAAAGTCCATATGGGAGCCGTCGCGACAATCATCACAAACAGCAGTGCGGGCAAGTGAGCGGCGACCATCAGCTCGGCCAGGAGCGGAGCGCCAAACCCCAGCAGACCGGCAAGCACATAAAATTTCAAATGCTCAGGGCCGCGAGGAAGTGGTTTTGATCTTGCCTGGTTGGTGACCGACAAAATAACTACGAGGATCGCCGTGACGACGACGACGGTATCCATAACCTTGCCGCCGCGATCCGCCACCAGCTTTATGGCGAGCAGCCGCGACGCCCAGCAAAGTCCGAGTCCAATCAGCATGAACGCCGGTCTGGCGAAAGGGCTGTTACCGCTTGTGAGCCGGGACATCACTGCCATGCAACCGGGCCAGATGCCCGCTATAAAGCTGAGCCTACAGGGGAAACGGTGCTCAGCCCATCAGCCAGTGGCGGCTCGACCGGACAATACGGGTCTTCTCGCGTTCGACAGCCTCGAGGCCATGATCGGCCGCCGGAGCGGTGAACAGGTGGCCAAGCCCGCGCATGGCGGCTTCAATGTCGGCCCAGAGGCGGAGAGGCGTGGAAACAGTAGCGGTGTGGTGATTCATGATTTTCAATCCTTCGTATAGGTTCTGCGATGGGCCATAAGTAATCACTTGCAAATTCAAGCGCAAACGACGAGTTCTATGTTAATCGTCAAACAAAACTTGAAGATCGCCCATGTTGCGCCACATTCCCGGACTGCAATCGCTGAAAGCCTTTGACGCCTCCGCCCGGCTCTTAAGCTTTACGCGGGCGGCGGAAGAATTGAACGTCACCCCCGCCGCCGTCAGCCATCAGATCAAGGAACTGGAGGAGATGATCGGTGTCAGCCTGTTCCAGCGCACCAGCCGCCACATGCAATTGACGCGGCAGGGCCTCATCCTGCGCCCGGCCATCGCCGATGCGCTGGACGGCTTGACCAAGGCCCTGCAGCGCATCCGCCAATCCGAGAACCCGGCCCAGATCAGGGTTACGGCCTCGCCGTCGATTGCCGCCAAGTGGCTGGTGCCGCGGCTCGACCGCTTTCTCGACACGGTGCCCGGCGCCGATGTCAGGATCGACGTCTCCTCGCTGGTGCTCGATTTCGAGCGCGATGACGTCGACGTGGCGATCCGCTTCGGCGACGGTAATTATCCGGGGCTTGCCGTCGACAAGCTGTTCCACGACACGGTTTTCCCGGTGTGCAGCCCGGCCCTCCTCAAGGGCCGCAAACCGTTGCGCGAACCGCGCGACCTGTTGCTCCACACTCTCATCCATCTCGATTACGAGGCGCAAGGGGCGGTCTGGCCCAATTGGCGCATGTGGATGCTGGCGGCGGGCATCAAGGATTTCAACGATAGCCGGGGCTTGCATTTCAGCCAGACCGCGCTCGCCGTCCAGGCCGCCATCGACGGCCACGGCGTGGCCCTGGGCGATTCCTCGCTGGTGGCCGACGACATCGCGGCAGGCCGCCTGGTCAGGCCCTTCGCGCTCAGCCTCAAAACCCCCACCCAATTCGCCTATCACCTGATCACCCGGAAGGACGGAGCCGAACGCCCGGTCGTCAAGGCTTTCCGCAACTGGATCATGGCCGAGGCCCTGGCCAGCTTGAGTTAAGACGGCAATCGCCATCACGGTCCCGTGAGGGATCTGTCACGGTCAGTTTTGTTGCCCGTGATGGCGCTTCCCTGCACCTTGCCCGGCACCGCGGGATCAACCGCGAAACTGGAGAACCACCCCATGAAGATCGCAAGTGTTTCGGGCGCCGCGCTGGCCGCCGCTGCTTTCACCCTCGCCATCGGCTCCACCGCCCTGGTCAAGCCCGCCGCCGCGGCGGGCGAGAAGGTCATGTGCTTCGGCGTCAACGCCTGCAAGGGCCAGGCCGCCTGCAAGACCGCCAGCAATTCCTGCAAGGGCCAGGCCTCCTGCAAGGGCCAGGGCTGGATCTATTCCTCGGACGACCAGTGCAAGACCTGGGGCGGCAAGATTCAAGGCTGACCAGTCCGGGCTTTCCGGATGGCACCGGAAAGCCCGCCTGCCCGGCGGCCGCCGAATCGTCTAGGCTCCGCCGATGATCACCCGCCGCGGCTTCCTCAAATTCATCCGCAACCTGACTCTCATAGGCGCCGCTTTCGGCGCCTATGCCTTTGTGATCGAGCCAGGATTCCTTCTCCGCACCCAATTTTACAGTTTCACGCCGCCCGGATGGACACCCGGCCTGAAACTGCGCCTCGTGCTGCTCGCCGATCCGCATCTGGTCGAGCCGCACATGCCGCTCAGCCGCTGGCAGCGCATCATCGCCAGCGCCAATCAACTGGAGGGCGACCTGATCCTGCTGATGGGCGACTATGTGGCGGGGCATTTTTTCCGTACTGGCACGGTTCCCGTTGCCGAAGCCGCCAAGGCCGCCGGGCACTTGCGGGCGCCATTGGGCACCTTCGCCATCCTCGGCAATCATGACTGGTGGGACGATTTGACCGCCCAGAAGCGCGGCACCGGTCCCATCCTCGCGCAGCGGGCCTTGGAGGACAATCACATCCCGGTGCTGGCCAACGCCGTCCGCCGCCTTGAGAAGGATGGCCATCCCTTCTGGCTCAGCGGCACCGACAGCACGGTGGCCATCAAGAAGGGCCGCCGCCGTTTCGAGGGGC
>JANPCA010000393.1:0-4213 GCA_031430715.1 Hyphomicrobiales bacterium
CACAAGCGGCTAGAACGGCATCATGACCACAGCGCTCTTCACCCATGCCGCCTCGCTCCGCCATCTGACGCCGCCAGGCCACCCGGAACGGGTTGACCGCATCCGGGCGATCAGCCAGATCCTGGGTTCGGAACATTTCAGCGAATTGCTGCGCCTCGAAGCGCCCTTGGGGCGCGATGCCTTCATCCTCCGCGCCCACGCTTACAATCATCTGGAGCGCATCCGCGCCGTGGCGCCCGTCGAGGGCTTCGAATATCTCGATTCCGATACGGTCATGTCGCCCGGCACCCTGGAAGCGGCCTTACGCGCCGCAGGCGCCGCCACCGCCGCCGTCGATGCCGTGTTCCAGGGCGACGCCGACAACGCCTTCTGTGCCATGCGTCCGCCCGGCCACCATGCCGAAAGCCGCCGCGCCATGGGATTCTGCTTTTTCAATCAAGTGGCCATTGCAGCCCTCCATGCCCGCGAGGCCCATGGCGCGGAACGCGTCGCTGTCGTCGATTTCGACGTGCATCACGGCAACGGTACCCAGGACATATTCTGGTCCGATGCCGATCTCTTCTATGGTTCGACCCACCAGATGCCGCTCTATCCCGGCACCGGCGATGTGCGCGAGACCGGTGCCGGCAACATCTTCAATGCGCCATTGCGCGCCGGCAACGGCGGCGAGCAATTCCGCGAGGCCATGTCCTCGGTGATCCTGCCCGCCCTTGATGCCTTCGCGCCCGATCTCGTGCTGATCTCGGCTGGCTTCGATGCCCATCACCGCGATCCCCTGGGCAGCCTGCAACTGACGGAAGAAGACTTCGCCTGGGTCACCTTGAAGCTCATGGAGGCCGCCGAAATCCACTGTGGCGGGCGCATTGTTTCGGTGCTCGAAGGCGGCTATGACCTTCAGGGTTTGAGCGCATCGGTGGGAATCCATGTCCAGGCCCTGATGCGCGGCAATGCCGATTTCGAACCCGAAGACGACGTGAGCGAGGACGAAGACTGATGGCCGATCATGCCGATATTGCGGCACTGCCCTTCGAGAAAGCGCTCGCCGAATTGGAACAGATCGTCACCAGGCTCGAATCGGGCAAGGTCGATCTCGAACAATCGATCGCCATCTATGAGCGCGGCGAAGCGCTGAAGAAGCATTGCGAGAGGTTGCTGAAGGACGCCGAGGCGCGCATCGAGAAGATCACCTTGAAGCCCGATGGCACGCCGTCCGGCACCGAACCCCTGGATGTCGAGTAGGCAGCGCCTCGACGAACTGCTGGTGGCACGCGGATTCTATGCCTCGCGCTCGCGGGCCCGCGGTGCCATCTTGCGCGGCACGGTAAGAATCGCCGGTGTGGCCGCATCGAAGCCCGCCCAAATGACCGATGCCGATGCCGTTATCACGCTGGCCGATGAGGCCCGGACTTACGTCTCGCGCGCCGCATTGAAACTGAAACACGGGCTTGCGGCGTTTTCGATCAGCGCCAAGGACCGCCATTGCCTCGACATCGGCGCTTCGACCGGCGGCTTCACCCAGGTGCTGCTGGAGGAGGGTGCCTCTCACGTGACAGCCATCGACGTCGGCCACGGCCAGATGATGGTGCGGGACTCGCGCGTCACATTGATCGAGGGCCTCAATGCCCGCGATCTGTCAGCTGCGCATTTGGGCCATGCCATCGATCTCATCGTCTGCGACGTCAGTTTCATCTCGCTCAAACTGGCCCTGCCGCCCGCCCTCGCCCTGGCGGAACAGGGCGCTCCTCTTATCGCCCTCATCAAACCGCAATACGAAGTGGGCCGTGAAGCAAGGTTCACCGATGCAGCCACCCATGCGCGAGTCTGTGAAAAGATCGCCGCTTTCCTGCAAAGTCAGGGCTGGGCCGTTCTGGGACTGGCACCTTCACCGATCACCGGCGGCGACGGCAACAGGGAATTCCTGATCGCGGCGAAGAAAGGGTAGAAAGTGCCCTCATCCCCCTTCGGGACCTTCTCCCACCTGCGGCGGGAGAAGGCACATACCGTTGGGCCCCTTCTCCCGTGGCGAAGCCATGGGAGAAGGTCCCGAAGGGGGATGAGGGCTGGTTCCACGAGTCCCGAACTGCAATAGCTGTTCCTAACCCACCTGCCCCCTGTGCCTCAGGAAATGATCGGCCAGCACGATGGCCATCATCGCTTCCCCCACCGGCACGGCCCTGATGCCGACGCAAGGATCGTGGCGGCCCTTGGTCATCACCTCGGTCTCCTCGCCCGAAACCGTGACGCTTCTCCGTGTACTGAGGATCGAGGAGGTGGGCTTGACCGCGAAGCGCACCACCACGTCCTGGCCCGTGGAGATGCCGCCCAGGATACCCCCCGCCTGGTTCGACAGAAACTCCGGCTTGCCATGGCGCATGCGGATTTCGTCGGCGTTCTGCTCGCCGGAAAGTGCGGCGGCGGCAAAGCCAGCCCCGATCTCCACACCCTTCACGGCATTGATGCTCATCATCGCAGCGGCGAGATCCTGGTCGAGCTTACCATAAACAGGCGCTCCCCAGCCCGCCGGCACATTGCTGGCCGTTACCTCGATCACTGCGCCAATGGAGGAGCCCGCCTTGCGGATACCGTCGAGATACTCCTCAAAGAATTTGGCGGAGCGCGCGTCGGGCGTGAAGAACGGGTTGCGTTCGACTTCCGCCCAGTCCCAATTGGTGGGGTCGATTTTGTGCGGCCCCATCTGTACGAGCGCGCCGCGGATCGTTACCCCCGGGATGATCTTGCGCGCCACGGCACCCGCCGCCACCCGCGCCGCCGTCTCGCGCGCCGAGGAGCGTCCGCCGCCCCGGTAATCGCGGATGCCGTATTTCGCCTGATAGGTGAAATCGGCGTGCCCCAGCCGGTAGGTGTCGCGGATATCGGAATAATCCTTGGAACGCTGGTCGACATTCTCGATCATCAGCATGATCGGCGTGCCGGTGGTGACCGGTCCGCCGCTGCGCTCGTCCTCGAACACGCCTGAGAGGATTTTCACCTGATCCGGTTCCTGCCGCTGTGTGGTGAAGCGCGATTGGCCAGGCCGCCGCTTGTCGAGGAAGCCCTGAATGTCAGCTGCGGTGAGCGGAATGTTGGGCGGACACCCATCCACGATGCAGCCCAGGGCCGGCCCATGGCTTTCGCCAAAAGTGGTGACGCGGAACAGTTGGCCGAATGTGTTGTGTGACATGGGCCGCTTGATTAAGCCGCATCACCCTTGACGTCAAACCAGTCCACTTGTCCGTTGCGCAGGCGGCAGATCAGGCGTCGCCACCGCCATTCACCGTGATATCGGGAGCGTCCGGGTTCTTCATGCCGACGATATGATAGCCCGCATCCACATGCATGATTTCGCCGGTGATGCCGCGGCTCAAGTCGGACAGCAGGAAAAAGCCCGAGTCGCCGACTTCATCGGTGGTCACCGTCCGCCTCAAGGGCGAATTATATTCGTTCCAGCGCAGGATATAGCGGAAGTCGCCTATCCCTGAAGCGGCCAGCGTCTTGATCGGCCCCGCCGAGATGGCATTGACGCGGATATTCTTGGGGCCGAGATCGGCCGCCATATAGCGCACCGAGGCCTCGAGCGCCGCCTTGGCCACGCCCATCACGTTATAATGCGGCATCCATTTCTCGGCGCCATAGTAAGTAAGAGTCAGCAGCGAGCCGCCACCGCTCATCAATTTTTCGGCGCGCTGGGCAATCGCTGTGAAGGAGTAGCAGCTGATGAACAGGGTCTTGGTGAAATTATCGGCACTGGTGTCGACATAGCGCCCCGTCAGCTCGTCCTTGTCCGAAAACGCGATGGCGTGGACCACGAAATCGAGTTTGCCCCAGGCCGACTTGACCGCTTCGAAGGTGGCATCGATCGAGGCCATGTCGGTAACATCGCAGGGCACCACGATCCTGGAGCTGATCTCGGCGGCCAGTGGCTCGACCCGTTTCTTGAGCGCGTCGCCCTGATAGGTGAAGGCCAGTTCGGACCCTTGCGCGGCGCAGGCCTTGGCAATTCCCCAGGCAATCGAGCGGCTGTTCGCAACGCCCATGATGAGGCCGCGTTTACCCGCCATCAAACCTTTGTTATCATTCATATTTATTCCTGATCGATCGCGCGGGTCAAATGGCGCCTTGGGCGGGTTAATTGGCACAAAGCCTGTGGCGGGTCCACTGGAAAGAAATTGGGCAGACGGCAGGTCATTGGGGCATCGGGCAGCACCTTGGCTTG
>JANPCA010000394.1:0-4705 GCA_031430715.1 Hyphomicrobiales bacterium
CCTTGGAAGCCCGCGCCAGGGAGGCCGAAAAGGCGACCATCGTCACCGGCTCCTATCTGATCGACGCCGAGCGCCGCGAGGGCCGGGTGCGCGCCGCCCATATCCGTGAGCGCATGCGCGCCCAGGGACCAACCGTCCGGCTTGACCACGGCAAACAGGCCGAAGGCACTGGCGGCGGCTTTGCCGCGCCCGAAGGAGCTTGATCCCATGTACCGCTATGACGAGTTCGACCATAAATTCGTGCGCGACCGCACGCAGCAGTTCCGCGACCAGGCGGAGCGGCGCATGAACGGCACGCTGACCGAGGACGAGTTCCGCCCGCTTCGCCTGATGAACGGCCTGTATCTCCAGCTTCATGCCTATATGCTCAGGGTCGCCATTCCCTATGGCACCCTGTCGGGCCGCCAGATGCGCCAACTGGCCATGATCGCCGAGAAATGGGACAAGGGTTATGGCCATTTCACCACCCGCCAGAACATCCAGTACAACTGGATCAAGCTCGAGGACACGGCCGATATTCTCGAGGCCTTGGCCGAAGTCGAAATGCACGCCATCCAAACGTCGGGCAACTGCATCCGCAATGTGACGACCGATCATTGGGCGGGGGCCGCCGCCGACGAGATCGCCGACCCGCGGCCCGTCGGCGAGTTGCTCAGGCAATGGTCGTCGCTGCATCCGGAATTCTCCTTTTTGCCGCGCAAGTTCAAGATCGCCGTCACCGGTGCTCCGAACGACCGCGCCGCCGTCAAGGTGCATGACATCGGACTGAGGTTGCACAAGAACGACAGGAACGAAACCGGCTGGGAAGTGATCGTCGGCGGTGGCCTCGGCCGCACGCCGATGATCGGCGTCACGGTGCGTGGCTTCCTGCCCGAGCCCGAGCTGATCGGCTATCTCGAAGCCATTATGCGCGTCTATAATCTCCATGGCCGCCGCGACAACAAGTACAAGGCGCGCATCAAGATCCTGGTGCATGAGCTTGGTGCCGACAAGTTCAAGTCGGAAGTGGAAGCTGAATACGCGAAACGCCCGCAGGCTTCGACCGAAGTGGAAGAGCGCGAGCTGCAGCGCATCGCCGCCTATTTCGCGGCCCCGCAGTTCGAGAAGCACTCGCGCTGGTCGGCAGCTTTCGAAGAGGCGAAGCTCGGCAATCCCGATTTTGCGCGCTGGGCCAAGAACAATCTCGGGGTCCATCGTGTTGATGGCTATGCCATCGTCAACATTTCTCTGAAACCCGAGGGCGGCATTCCGGGCGATGCCACGGCAGAGCAGATGCGGCTGATGGCCGATCTCGCCGAGCGCTACAGTGCCGATGAGCTGCGCGTCAGCCACGCCCAGAACGTCGTGCTGCCGCATGTGAAGAAAGACGATGTCTTCGCAATCTGGCGGGCGCTGCAGGGTGCCGATCTCGCCCCCGCGAATTATGGCCTGGCAGGCGACATCATCGCCTGCCCCGGCCTTGACTATTGCGCACTGGCGACCGCACGCTCGATCCCCATCGCCCAGTCGATCTCGCGCAAGTTCGCGGACTTGGACCGCCAGGAGGACATCGGCAAGATCAAGATCAACATTTCGGGGTGCATCAATGCCTGCGGTCATCACCATGTCGGCCACATCGGCATTCTCGGCCTCGACAAGAAGGGCGAGGAATTCTACCAGATCACGCTGGGCGGTTCCTCGGCCGAGAATGCCTCGATCGGCAGTATCCTGGGGCCGGGCTTTGCCGGGTACGAAGTGGCCGATGCCATCGAAACCATTCTCAATACTTACATCAAGCTCCGCCAGCCCGGCGAGGAATTCCTCGCCGCCTACCGCCGGGTCGGCCCCAAGCCCTTCAAGGAGGCTCTCTATGCCGCTGCTTAAAAACAACACGCTGATTTCGGATACCTGGATTCATGCCGGTGCCGAAAGTCAATTGCCGGAGGCAGGCGACATCATCGTTCCCTTCGCAAGGCTTTTGAAGGACTGGGAAACGCTGGCGCAGCATAATGGCAAACTCGGCGTGGAACTGGGCAATGCCGGCCGCGCCGAGGCCTTAGCGACCTTCCTGCCGAAGCTGTCGGTCATCGTCCTGCCCTTCCCGGCCTTCAACGACGGCCGCGCCTATTCGATCGCCCGGCAACTGCGCCAGATGGGCTATCGCGGCGAATTGCGCGCCACCGGCAATGTGCTCCCCGACCAGCTGCAGTTCATGCTGCAGGTGGGCTTCGACACCTTCGACATCGGCGAGCGCTTTCCGCTTGCCGTGTGGCAGCAGGCCTCGAGACAGATGTCGCTGGCCTATCAGCGCGGGCTGTTCCGCAGGGGCTCGGAAGCGGAAATCTGGACCGAGCGCCACACGGATGCCGATCCCTGGCTCGAACAGCCGCATGCGGGCTGATCATCATGGACAAGCGCATTTTCGAAACTTATGCGGGCCTTGAGGGCCGCGAGTTGCTGGACCCGATCTTAAGCGATTTCAGGGGCCGTGCCGCGGTGGTCTCGTCCTTCGGTGCCGAATCCTCGGTGCTGCTGCATATGGTGGCGCAAGTCGATCCCGCGACCCCGGTGATCTTCCTCGATACCGGCAAGCATTTCTGGGAAACGCTGAGTTACCGCTCCATGCTCATCGACAAGCTCGGCCTCACCGGCGTGCGGGTGATCGAGCCCGACCCCGCTGACCTCAAACAGACCGATCCGGACGGGTTGCTGCACAAGTCCAATGCCGACCTGTGCTGCCATATCCGCAAGACCATTCTGCTGGAAAAGGCGCTTCAAGGTTTCGACGTCATCATCTCGGGCCGCAAGCGCTATCATGGCGCGGCGCGGGCCACACTCAATCTGCTGTCGATTGCAGACGAGCGCCTCAAGGTCGAACCGCTGGCCGGCCATTCCGCCCTCGACATCGCCGCCTACATGCGCTCGCACCAGTTGCCCGCCCATCCCCTGACCGAAATCGGCTATTTCTCCATCGGCTGCGAGCCTTGCACGCTGCCGGGTGGCGACTCGGCTGATCCTAGAGCCGGCCGCTGGGCCGGATCGTCGAAGACCGAGTGCGGTATTCATTGGACTCATAATGGCCAGGAAATGGCGGCCGCATCGGCGGCAAGGCACTGACAACTACGAAATATATAATCTCTATTGATTAGATAGAATTACTCCTTCATAATCACGAAACGGTTGCAATTGGCCGCAATCGTCCGGGTTTTGGGGGGGTACGAATCATGTGGGATCTTCTGATTTTCGCCGGCGTGGGTTTCTTCGCCCAATTGATCGACGGCGCGCTGGGCATGGGCTTTGGCGTCATTTCCTCGGTGGTGCTGCTGGCGTTCGGCGTGCCGCCGTCGCATACCTCGGCCAGCGTTCATGCAGCCAAGCTGTTCACCACTGCCGCGTCGGGCGCCTCGCATATCATCCATGGCAATGTCGACCGCCGCATTCTGATCATCCTCAGCGTGGCCGGCACCATCGGCGGCATCCTCGGCGCATTGGTGCTCGTCAATGTGGCGGGCGGCTCGATGAGGCCCTTCGTCTTCGGCTATCTGTTGATCATGGGATTGGTCATCATCTGGCGCGGCCTGATGTTTCCGTCGAGCAAGACGGTACCCGGACGCTATATCGCCCCCCTGGGTGCTGCGGGCGGCTTCCTCGACGCCATCGGCGGCGGCGGCTGGGGGCCGGTGGTAACTTCGAGCCTCATCGGAGCGGGTGCAGCGCCGCGTTTCGTGGTCGGCACGGTAAATGCCGCCGAATTCGTGGTCACCTGTGCTGTCGTCTCGGCCTTCGCCGCATCCTTCATCTTCGGCGCCTGGGCGGAGGCCGCAGGCATCGGCAATCACCTGCTGGCCATCGGCGGACTGATCCTGGGCGGTTTCCCAGCCGCCCTGCTGGCCGGCTGGCTGCTCAAGGTTGCACCGCGCAAGCCCCTGATGATCGGTGTCGGCCTGCTCGTCGTCGTTCTGTCGGGTTATGAATTGTCGAAGGCTTTTCTCTGAGAAGACGGCATTTGCGGGGGACCAGACATTGGCCGTTGTCAGGGATGCCATTTTGCGCGAACATCTGTTTGGTGGGGCAGGTCATCCGGCGGGAGCCGGTTGAAATTTAAATCCAGAGGAGATGACGCCATGGCCTATCGAACCCCTGCTTCAACTCAAGTCCGCCGTTACCGGACTCTCGCCCTATTGGGAATTGGTACCGCGCTGGGGCTGTGCCTGGCGTCCAATGAAGGTCTTGCCGACCGGCAAGGCGGCGGCGCGCCCTGCAAGGTCCGCTATGACGTCCGGACCGTGCAATACATCGTGAGCGATCATTCCTCGACCGACAACGCCCCGGCGGGCGACGTCAACCTGAAGAAGGATTGCTCGGGGCCAGTCATCGGCACGTTTTCGGCCCAGTTGACGGGCAATTTGCACCTGCATGAACTTGTGGCGGACTGTCTGGGTAATGGCGGATTTGCCGGTGGCTGCACGGTAGGACAGCGCATCGTTGCGTCGCCGCCGCATACCTTTCTGCAGAGCAATGGAGCGCCCGAGGTTAGTTTTCCGGTCGAAACGGTGCGCTGGGTTTGGGATGTTGTCCCGCCAGGCAATTGGCGCTTCCGGGTGTTCCCCGCGGTCTTCGTTCCAGTGACCGTCCTCTACAGCAGCTTTACGGTCGAGGCCCTGAAGACCGTTGGACAGTAAGGCCGGCTGTCAATCGACCTCGTCGGATGGCACGATCCAGTCTT
>JANPCA010000395.1:0-3372 GCA_031430715.1 Hyphomicrobiales bacterium
TTTTTCGCCCCCCGCACCGTATTGAGCGGGTGGCCAGCCTGCGCTGGCATGAGGGGCTGGGGGTAATAGGTATCTGTTCCAATCAAACATCACCCTTACACTCGTCTTGCCTGCGCTGGCTGGCATCCCGCTTTCTCCGAGCCAACGAGGACCGAACTTGCGGCACTTGCGTCCGCGCATCGCAGAGCACTATCGTGAGAACGTGAGGAAAGCACCATGAGCGCATTTGGGAAAGAACTGATCGGCAGTGCGCTGGAGGCTGTCGACATTGCGGCTGGAAAATCCCGTCCGGTCCGGCGCTATGCCCCCGCCGCCATTGATGTGGCGGCGATACGCAAACGCCTGGGCCTCTCGCAGTCCCGCTTTGCCGAGAAATTCAATCTCTCGGTCGCAACCGTCCGCGATTGGGAACAGGGGCGCAGGCAGCCTGACCAGACCGCGCGCACGCTGTTGCTGTTCATCGACCGCAAGCCCGAGCTGGTTGCGAATGTGTTGAAGCGGCAGGCCGCCGAATAACCCCTTCTTAACCATATTGCCGCCACATGGGGCCTTGAAGAGCCAGGCCAAATGATGGGGGTATCGATGTTCCGTAATCTTGTGCTTGCCGTGTCTGCCGCGGGCTTCCTCGCCGCCTGTTCGACCGATCCCTATACCGGCGAGCAGAAAGTCTCCAACACGGCGATCGGTGCTGGTACCGGAGCACTTCTCGGCACCGCGGCCGGACTGATCGTCGGCCAGACCACCAGCGCCTCGACGCGCAAGTCCGCATTGATCGGGGCTGGAATCGGCGCCTTGGCCGGTGGCGGCGTCGGCCTCTACATGGACAACCAGGAATCCAAGCTGCGCCAGCGCCTCGAGGGTACGGGCGTGTCGGTCACCCGCATGGGCGACACCATCATCCTCAACATGCCCTCCGCCATCACTTTCGACACCGACCAGGCCGATGTGAAGCCGCAGTTCCACGAGGTGCTGAATTCCGTGGCGATCGTGCTGGCCGAATTCAACCGGACCATCGTCGATATCACCGGCCACACCGACGCCGACGGCAGCGGCGAGTATAATCAGGACCTCTCCGAGCGCCGCGCCGGATCGGTGGCCAATTACCTGGTGGCCCAGGGCAACAACTACCGCCGCTTCCAGGTGCTGGGCATGGGCGAAACCCAGCCGGCCGCCGCCAATAGCACAGCGGAGACCAAGGCCCGCAACCGCCGCGTCGAAATCCAGATCGTGCCCCTGACCTGATGGACGAAACGGCACGGGACGGCTAAAGCCGCCCGATGACCGGCATCAGCTTCACCCTCACGGCACCCGGCCAAGCCCTGGCAAGCGCGCAGGATTTGGCGGCGCGCATCGAGGACGATGCGCGGCTTGATCCGCTCGCGGTCACCATCAACGAGACCGGCGAAGTCCTCGCCCTTTGGGAGGTCGCCGCCTATTTCGCCGATGCGGAACAGGCCCGCGAGGCGCAACGGGTTCTTGCGATTTTGGGTGCCGAAGTCAGCGAAGTGCCGGGCCGCGACTGGGTGCGCCAGTCCCTCGAAGGCCTGGCACCCGTCACGGCGGGGCGCTTCTTGCTGCATGGTTCCCATGACCGCCACCGCCGCAAATCCAGCGGCATTGCGCTCGAAATCGACGCGGGCACCGCCTTCGGCACCGGGCACCATGGCACCACGGAAGGCTGTCTGGTGGCCCTCGACATGATCCTGAAACGCCGCCGTCCCAGCAAGATTCTCGACGTCGGCTGCGGCACCGGAATCCTCGCCATCGCCGCCGCGAAAGCCACCGGCCGCGTGACGCTCGCCAGCGACATCGACCCCGAGGCGGTGCGCGTCACCATCGCCAACGCCAGGCGCAATGGTGCCGCCCCCCTCATCCGCGGCTTCACGGCAGCAGGTCTGAAAGACCAGCGCATTGCCGCCGCCCGGCCCCATGACCTGATCTTCGCCAATATTCTCGCCCGGCCCCTGGTGGCGCTCGCCAGCGCACTGGCAGACGTGCTGGCGCCCGGCGGCAATCTCGTTCTCTCCGGCCTGACGCTTGACCAGAGGCGCTGGATCGAAGCCACCTATGTCAACCGCGGCCTGACCGTCAGCCACCGCATCGCCCGTGGCAATTGGGCCACGTTGGTTTTCAGCAAGCCGCAAAAAACAAAGCGCCCAGGGTGCGGGACACCCGGGCGCTTTTCAACCAGAACCAAAGGTGCTGGCCGCTAGGAAGAGATTTGAGGCCTAACGGCCCCAGACCGTCGCCCCGATGTCGGAGCGCTTCAGGCCGATGTCGGCGAGCATGCGATCATCGAGCTGGGTGAGCTGGCGCTCGGCGCGGCTGCGGGCGAGGTAGCTCTTGACGCGGCCCAGAAGGCCGGTGCCCATGCTGTAGCCCTGATTGCGGACCGCTTCGCGGCCATAGGTGATCGTGGTCATGTTCATTCTCCTGTTCATCTCTCAAAATCCTTGGCCCATTGCGGACTGAAGCGATTTCTCGAGGGTCATTTTTGTGCACTGCACTGTCGCATCGCCCATATAGTTGGCTGACACCTGCGATACCAGCAGGATCAGAGCGATTCAGAGATGCATTTTTTGCATGTCTAAAAAATACACCATGACTCTCAAAAAACCTCCCCAATGAGTCGCCCAATAGCCAATGATTACGACGATAATGCAACGGAACTCATCTTATTTCGGCCACAGAAATAAATGGCTGTTAATCAGATGATCCAACCTGAAACAGAATGATTCCGCCGAATTGCATTCAAAAAACGCATAGGTTGCCAGTGCATAATTTTGTGTCGTAATATCGCACTCGCAAAATAAAATGCCCGGCCGATCGGCCGGGCACAGTGATGGCGGGAATCGCTCTTGAAGCTTAGGAGGCCGTCAGATTGCCGGCCGAACTGCGGCCGGTGCGCTTGTCGGTCACGATTTCGAAGGAGACCTTTTGGCCTTCCTTCAGCGTGCGCAGACCGGCGCGTTCGACAGCCGAGATATGGACGAAGATGTCCTTGGCGCCGTTATCCGGCTGAATGAAGCCGTAGCCCTTCTGCTCGTTGAACCACTTCACTGTACCCGTAATCATGGGAATTCCTCAAGTTGGGTTGGTCGATGGCCCTGAAGCATTCCCTGGAGGTCGCGCCGCAGGACCCATGGTCGAGAATTGGCGGAGTCTTGCGTGCGCGGCCCAACCGGGTAGCGAAGCGGCCAATCGTCCGGCCCAAATTTCGATAGCGCGTTTATGTCGCACATAGGCGATTTTGGCAAGCTGATTTGGCGGCTGATTTGGCGGCTGGGCGTCATCGCCCTGTTGCAAGAACATGGACAATGGCTTTCAATGCTTGACTGGAAATCATCATAGGAGGCTACCGATGCGCATGAT
>JANPCA010000396.1:0-9785 GCA_031430715.1 Hyphomicrobiales bacterium
GAGTTCCGCGAATTTGTCCAGCCAGTGCGGATTGAACTCTTCGATGAGTCGGATTTTCCAGACGCGCCGCCATTCCTTGAGTTGTTTCTCGCGCCTGATGGCCTGTTCCATCGAGTCGTGGAACTCGAAATAGACCAGAGCCCCTACGCCATACTTTGCCGTAAAGCCGGGAAATTGCTTCTGCTTGTGCAAGGAAACGCGGCTGCAGAGGTCGCTGGTCACGCCAATGTAAAGTGTTCCGAACGGCTTGCTCGCGAGATTGTAGACGGCGGGCTGTTTTTCCAGCATGCGCGATCCTTCCAAGCAGGCGTTTGAGCGCGAGGACCCGTGGGTCCCGGCTTTCGCCGGGATGACGGATTGTGTGTTTCAAAACCATCAATGCGCCACCGCCGCTGCGACGCTCTCGTCGATGAGCCTTCCTTCGGCGAACCTGTTAAGCCCGAAGGGTTCGGCGATCGGATGCGGCCTGTCATTGGCCATGGTATCGGCGAAGACATAACCCGAACCCGGGATGGCTTTGAAGCCGCCCGTACCCCAGCCGCAATTGACGAACAAGCCGCCGACCGGTGTCTTGCCGATGATCGGCGAACGGTCGCCGGTCATGTCGACGATGCCGCCCCACATGCGTAAGCATCGGAGCCGGGAAATGATCGGGAAGGTCTCGACCAGCGCCGTCACCGTGTGTTCCAGCGCCGGGAACGAGCCGCGCTGCGAGTAATTGTTGTAAGGATCGGTGCCGCCGCCGATCACCAACTCGCCCTTGTCCGACTGGCTCATGTAGCCGTGCACCGTATTGGCCATCACCACGCAATCGATGATGGGCTTGATCGGCTCGGAGACCAGCGCCTGCAGGCACTGGCTCTCGATCGGCATCCTGACGCCGGCCATGTCCATGATGGTCGAGACATGGCCCGCCGTCACCACGCCGATCTTCCGTGTACGGATGGGTCCGCGCGTGGTCTCCAGTCCGGTCACAGCACCGCCCTGGCGCGTGATGCCGGTGACCTCGCAGTTCTGCAGGATGTCGACGCCCATGGAGTCGGCACCGCGCGCATAGCCCCAGGCCACCGCGTCGTGGCGGGCCGTGCCGCCGCGCGGCTGGTAATAGGCGCCGAGGATCGGATAGCGGCAGTTCGGGTCATCATTGATGATCGGCACGATCTCTTTCACTTCGGAAGGCGCGATCATGCGGCAGTCGAGGCCAGCCAGCCGGTTGGCGTGCGCGGTGCGTTGGAAGGCCCGGAGTTCATGCTGCGTCTGGCACAGCATGACAACGCCGCGCGGCGAGAACATGACGTTGTAGTTGAGCTCCTGGGCGAGATCCTCATAGAGCGAGCGCGCCAGTTCGTAGATGGCGATCGAGGCATCCTGCAGATAGTTGGAACGGATGATGGTGGTGTTGCGCCCGGTGTTGCCGCCGCCCAGCCAGCCCTTCTCGACCACCGCGATATTGCTCATCTTGTGATTCTTGGCGAGATAATAGGCGGTGGCCAGCCCATGGCCGCCGGCTCCCACGATGACCGCGTCATATTCCGCCTTCGGACTGGGCGAACGCCAGGCGCGTTCCCAGTCCTTATGGTAGTTCATCGCGTTGCGCGCGAGTGAAAAAATCGAATAGCGCGGCTTCATCGGGTGTATTCCTTCAGGCGAAGCGCTATGTAACAAGCCGTTCATGGCGCCACAAAGGAATTTCCGACGCCCCAATGCCGCCATGCGACAATGCGACCAGATATGAACGGACCTCGGGAATTGCATTCATGGCGGCCACGGGATTATCTCATAGAACATCATGATATGGATCGTTTTTGCAGGCCTGACGGTGGTGGTGATGGCGGGTCTGCTGTGGCCCGTGGCGAAATCCGCGCGGGCCGTGGCCGACCCCGGCCGCGATGCCTATGACCGCACCATCTTCCGCGACCAATTGGCGGAACTCGACCGCGACGTGGAACGCGGCATCATCGCTCCGGGCGAGGCGGACGCGGCCCGCAATGAGATTTCCAGGCGCCTGATCGCGGCTGTGGTAACCGCGCCGGAGAATCGGACGCGATCCGCCCCCGCCCTGGGCCTGCTGGCCGTCCTCATCGTTCCGGCCATCGCCATTCCCCTCTATTTGCGCGCCGGAAGCCCAGGCCTCCCCGATGTGCCGCTGGCGGCCCGGCTGGAAACGGCGGAGGAAACCGGCGACATGGACGCCTTGATCGCCAAGGTGGAACGCCATCTTGCCGGGAAGCCCGACGATCTCGAAGGCTGGAAAGTCCTGGTTCCCACCTATCGCCGCGCCCAGCGCTGGAGCGATGCCGCCGAGGCCCAGCGCAACATCCTCCGCCTCTCGGAGCCGACGGCGGCCAATCTTGCCGATTACGGCGAGGCCCTGGTGCTGGCCAATCAGGGCCTGGTGCCGGCGGATGCCAACAGGCTCTTCGCGGCCGCGCTGAAAACCGATGCCAAGTTTCCCAAGGCCCGCTTCTATGCGGCGCTGGCCCTGAAACAGGAGGGCAGGGCGGATGAGGCCCGGACCGCCTTCGAAGCCTTCCTCGCCGACACGCCGGCCGGCGCCCCTTGGCGGGATATGCTGCTTGCCGAAATGAAGGTCTTCTCTGCCCGCCCGCCGGCTCTCGACCGGGAAACCATGGCCAGTGCCCAGGCCATGGCGCCGGAGGAACGTCAGAAAATGATCCTCGCCATGGTCGACGGGCTTGAGGAAAAACTCAAGGCCGACGGCAATGATCTCGAGGGCTGGCTCAAATTGATCCGCGCCCGCGGCGTTCTGGGCGATAGGGAAAAGGCGAAACAGGCCTATGGTCAAGCCCAGGAAATGTTCAAGAATGACGGCAGGGCTATCGCTGCCCTTTCGGGGCTGGCCGACGAGATGGGACTGAAATGACCCGCAAGCAGAAGCGCCTGTCGATGATCCTCGGCGGGCTGGCCGTCATCGGCCTTGCGGCGGGTTTGGTGCTCTATGCACTGTCCGGCACCATCACCTTCTTTTATACGCCGAGCGAGATCACCGATAAGGGCGTGGCGCGCGGCCAGCGCATCCGCTTGGGCGGCATGGTGGAAGAGGGCAGTTGGAAGCGTGGCGAGGGCACGGTCAGCCGTTTCATCGTCACCGATACCATCAAGACAATCCAAGTCACCTACAATGGCCAGCTCCCCGATCTCTTCCGCGAGGGCCAGGGGGTCGTCGCCGAGGGCGTCATCGGGCCGCAAGGGGTCTTCACCGCCGACACTGTGCTGGCCAAGCATGACGAGAACTACATGCCGAAGGAACTTGCCGACAGCCTCAAGGCCAAGGGCGTGAAACTGGGGAAGGGTGCGGAGCAATGATCGCCGAACTGGGGCATTTCGCGCTGATCCTCGCCACCGCCGTGGCGCTCTATCAATTCATCGTGCCGCTTTATGCCGCACATGTGGGCAATCAGGCGTTGATGCGGACGGGAATTTCGGCGGCCCTCATGCAATTGCTGCTGATCGCCCTGGCCTTTGGCATTCTGACCCATGCCTATGTGGTGTCGGACTTCTCGGTGGCCAATGTCTTCCAGAACTCCCACTCCGCCAAACCGCTGCTTTACAAGATCAGTGGCGTCTGGGGCAATCACGAGGGCTCGATGCTGCTCTGGGTGCTGATTCTGGCGCTCTATGGCGCGGCGGTGGCACTGTTCGGCCACAACCTGCCGCTGGAACTGCGCGCCCGCGTGCTGGCCATCCAGGCGTCGGTGGGTTTTGCTTTTCTGCTGTTCATCGTCATGACGTCGAACCCCTTGCTCAGGCTCGATCCGCCGCCCATCGAGGGCAATGGCCTGAACCCCATCCTGCAGGACCCGGCGCTGGCCTTCCATCCGCCCTTTCTTTACGCGGGCTATGTCGGCCTGTCGATCGCCTTTGCCTTTGCGGTGGCGGCCCTGATCGACGGCAGGGTGGACGCAGCCTGGGCGCGCTGGGTCAGGCCCTGGACGCTGGCGGCCTGGATGTTCCTGACTATCGGCATCGCCATGGGCTCCTGGTGGGCGTATTATGAACTGGGCTGGGGCGGCTGGTGGTTCTGGGATCCGGTCGAGAACGCCAGCTTCATGCCCTGGCTGGTGGCGACAGCGCTGCTGCTTTCGGCCATCGTCGTCGAAAAGCGCAATGCGCTGAAAATCTGGACGGTACTGCTGTCGATCCTCGCCTTCTCACTGTCCCTGACCGGCACCTTCCTGGTGCGCTCCGGCGTGCTGACCTCGGTCCATGCCTTTGCCGTCGATCCGGAGCGGGGCGTTTTCATTCTGGCCATCCTCTGCGTCTTCATCGGCGGTGCACTGACGCTGTTTGCCTGGCGCGCCCCCAAGTTGAAGGCGGGCGGCCTCTTCGCACCGGTCAGCCGCGAGGGCGGATTGGTAATGAACAACCTTTTTCTCTGCGTCGCCTGCCTGTCGGTGTTCATCGGTACGCTCTATCCGCTGGCCCTTGAAACCATCTCCGGCGACAAGATTTCGGTGGGTCCGCCCTATTTCAACCTGACCTTCGGACCGCTCATGCTGCCGCTCCTGCTGCTGGTGCCGATCGGACCCTTCCTCGCCTGGAAGCGCGGTGACGTTGCGGCCGCGCTGCGCCGGCTGTGGATCGCGCTGGCGCTGGCCGTCCTCATTGGCCTCATCGTGCTGGCGCTGAACCTGCGTGGCCCGTGGCTTGCTCCTGTCGGCATGGCGCTGGGGGCCTGGCTGTTCTTCGGCGCGCTGAGCGATCTGGCTGCCAAGATTTCGCTGTTCCGCGTACCGCTGTCCGCCAGTTGGCAGCGCTTCAGGGGCCTGCCGCGATCGGGTATCGGCACCGTCATGGCCCATGGCGGGCTGGGTATCATGATCATCGGCATCATCGCCATTTCACTGTGGAAAATCGAAGTGATCGTGGCGCTCAAGCCCGGCGATTCGGCCATGGTGGGCGGCTATTCCGTGACCTTCCAGGGCGAGACGCCGGTGACCGGCGCCAATTACACCGGCCGCGCCGGACGCTTCCTGGTCGCCAAGGACGGCAAGGAAATCACCACGCTCGTCTCCGAGAAGCGCGAGTTCAAACCGTCCGGCATGCCGACCACCGAAGTGGGTTTGCATCAAACCATGGCCGGCGATCTCTATATCGTCATGGGCGATGCCACCAACGACGGCGGCCGTGCCATGCGCATGTATTTCAATCCGCTGGTCAATCTGATCTGGCTCGGCGCCCTCGTCATGTTCTTCGGGGGAATATGTTCGCTCACCGACCGCCGCTACCGGGTGGGGGCGCCCAAGGCAAGGACCGTGCCGCTGGCGGTGCCCGCCGAATGAGGGGATGTTTCCATTCATCCCTCTTCGCGACGCGGGGAGGGCGGCGAGCGAAGCGAGCGGGTGGGGCCGGAGCCCCGGGCGAGACCCCCATCCGTCATGCGCCGAAGGCAGCGCGCGCCACCTTCCCCGCCCTTTGGGCGGAGAAGGACAAGGCAGCGCACGGCTGGATTCTTGCCTTTACCGGAATGACGATCCTGTGGTTGCTGCTGAGCCCGGCCCAGGCGCTCACCCCCGATGAACTCCTTGCCAACCCGGCCCTCGAAACCCGCGCCCGGGCCATTTCGTCCGAACTCCGCTGTCTCGTCTGTCAGAACCAGTCGATCGACGATTCCGACGCACCCTTGGCCAGGGACCTGCGCGGCCTGATCCGCGAGCATCTGGTGAAGGGCGAGAGCGACGCTGAGATCATGGACTATGTTGTGGCCCGCTATGGCGAATATGTGCTGCTCAATCCGCGCGTCAATACCCGCACGCTGGCGCTCTGGGCGGCACCCTTCGTTGTGCTGCTGTTAGCCGCCATTGCCCTGCTCATGCGCCGCCGGCCGAAATCGCCGGCGCCCGAAGGGCCGCTCACCGATGCCGAGCGCCAAGTCCTTCAAAAGGCCTTGGAATAGCCGCAAGACTTACCGAAGTTTCATAGGGCCGCAATGTCGCCGTAAGGGGCGGGCGCCTAAATCTCCATCATCGCATTCACCGATCGATGGAGGTCCACAACATGTCCAATCTCGCATCCCACGCATCGCCCCGCGTTCTCAACATCCTCGCCGCCGGCCTGTTGATGGCAACCGCCCTGACCACCATTGTGACCGTGATGCCCTCGACCCCGGTCCAGGCCCAGTCGCAGATGGCGATTGATCCGTCGCGCGGCTTCGCCGACCTCGTTGACCGCGTCATGCCGGCCGTGGTCAGCGTCGAGGTGAAATTCTCGAATGCCGCTGCCGGCGGCGATGACGACAGCGGCCAGCAGGTGGTGCCCGATCTCCCCGAGGACAGCCCGTTCCGCGATTTCTTCAAGCAGTTCCCGCAGTTCCGCAACGGCCAGCCCAATGCCGCGCCGCGCCGCCCGGAGCGCATGGCGCAAGGTTCGGGTTTCGTCATTTCGGCCGACGGCTATGCCGTCACCAACAACCATGTCGTGCAGAATGCCGATGAAGTTTCGGTCCGTCTCAAGGACGGCACCGAATTGAAGGCCGACGTCATCGGCACCGATCCCAAGACCGACCTGGCGCTCATCAAGATCAAGTCGGACAAGCCGCTTGCCACCGTCAAGTTCTCAAGCGCCGAACCGCGCGTCGGCGACTGGGTGATGGCGGTGGGCAATCCCTTCGGTCTCGGCGGATCGGTGACGACCGGCATCATCTCGGCGCGCGGCCGCGATATCGGCTCTGGCCCCTATGACGATTTCCTGCAGATCGATGCCGCCATCAACCGGGGCAATTCCGGCGGCCCGGCCTTCAACCTCGAAGGCGAGGTGATCGGCGTCAATACGGCGATCTTTTCGCCGTCGGGCGGTTCCGTCGGCATAGGTTTTGCCATTCCGGCCTCGACCGCCGAGGGCGTCATCGACAGCCTGAAGAACAATGGCGCCGTGACGCGCGGCTGGCTGGGCGTCCAGATCCAGCCGGTGACCCAGGACATCGCCGACAGCTTGGGCCTCGCCGAAGCCAGGGGTGCCATCGTCTCCGATGTCACCGAAGGCTCGCCGGCGCTCGATGCCGGTCTGAAGGCGGGCGACACAATCCTGAAACTCGATGGCAAGGACATCGCCGACTCGCGCGATCTCGCCCGCAAGGTCGCCCAGCTTAAGCCGCAGCAGAGTGTCCCCCTAACCCTGGTCCGTGACGGCAAGACGATGGCGGTCGCCGTCAAGATCGGCACCATGCCGTCCGATCCGAAGATGGCGTCAAACGCGGCGGGCGACAGCGGCTCAGCACTTGCCAGCCTTGGCCTCCGCCTCGCCCCCGCCGAGGATGGCGCCGGCGTGAAGATCACCGATGTGGCACAAGGCAGTGCCGCCGCCGACCGCGGCCTGAAGGTTGGCGACATCATCCTCGAGGTCGCCGGCACGGAAGTGCATGGCCCCGCCGACATCCGCGACGCACTGAAGGCTTCGGGCAAGAAGCGCGTGCTGATGCTGGTGCGCTCCGGCGACGGCCAACGTTTCGTGGCCTTGCCCGCCAACCAGGGCTGACGATCGAACCCAGGGGCACGCGGATCCACTAGCCCCCGCTTCCCGCGTCCGTGTGCCCTCGCGCGGAGGTTGGCCTCAGCCGGTTCCCTGAGTGCTGCCTCCGCGCCCCCCTTTTCAGGAGAGACGGAACATGCAACCAATGGCCAATGATTCAACCGTCAGCCTCGCCAAACTCCCGAACCGCCAGTCCATGCGCATCCTAGTCATCGAAGACGACCGCGAAACCGCCAGTTGGCTGGTCAAGGGCCTGGCCGAAAGCGGCCATGTCGCCGATCATGCCGCCGACGGCGAGGACGGGTTGAACCTCGCCTCCGAGGCGGTCCACGATGTGCTGATCGTCGACCGCATGCTGCCCAGGCTCGATGGCCTGAGCATCATCCGCAAGCTGCGCGACGGCGGCATCAAGACTCCCGTGCTGATCTTGAGCGCCCTTGCCGATGTCGACGAACGCGTCAAGGGCCTTAGGGCCGGCGGCGACGACTACCTGGGCAAGCCCTATGCCTTTTCCGAGTTGCTCGCCCGCGTCGAGAACCTCGGCCGCCGCTCGGGCGAGGCGTCGCTGGAAACCAGGTTGAAAGCCGCCGATCTCGAAATCGATCTCCTGACCCGCAGCGTGACGCGGGCCGGCAAAGCCATCCTGCTTCAGCCCCGCGAATTCAAGCTGCTCGAATACCTGGTGCGCAATGCCGGGCATATCGTCACCCGCACCATGCTGCTCGAGAATGTCTGGGACTATCATTTCGACCCCCAGACCAATGTCATCGACGTGCATATCTCAAGACTGCGCTCCAAGATCGACAAGGGCCACGACGAGCCGATCCTGCAGACGGTCAGAGGTGCCGGATACATGATCCGTGCCAGTTAGCCTCAAGCTTCTCCAGACCTCGACCTTCCGCCTCGCGGCGCTTTATCTCATCGTCTTTGCCTTCTCGGTCGGAGCTCTTCTGGCCTATGTCTATTGGAACACGGCGGTGCTGCTCGAGCGCCAGACCGACGATACCATCCGCGCCGAAGTCCAGGCTTTGGCCGACCAGTACCGCCTGCGCGGCTTGAGCGGCATCATCGACACAATCCGGCGCCGCAGCGCCGAGCAGACGGGCTCCGTCTACCTCCTGGCCGACGGCGATGGCCGGCGCATTGCCGGCAACCTGGCGCAATTGCCGCCCATGCCGGAAGACCAGGCGAGCTGGATCGAATTTCCGCTCGTCGTTCAGCGCGGCGGCGGCCGCGAAAGCCACCTGGCGCGCGCCTTTCATGCCGATCTCGAAGGCGAATTCGAACTGGTTGTGGGCCGCGACGTGGAAGCGCTGCGCCAGTTTGCCGGCATCATCCGCGGCACGCTTTTCTATGCCCTGGCCCTGGCACTGGTCCTGGGTCTCGGCGGCGGTTTGCTGATGAGCCGAAACTTCCTGGCCCGTGTTGATGCCATCACCGAGGCCAGCCGCTCGATCATGCGCGGCAACATGGCGGGCCGCATGCCGGTCTCGGGTTCCGACGACGAACTGGACCGCCTGGCGCTCGCCCTGAACCAGATGCTCGATCAGATCGAAAGCCTGATGGCGGCGATGAAGGAAGTTTCGAGCAACGTCGCCCATGACCTCAAAACCCCCTTGACCCGCATCAAGGCCATGGTCGAAAGCGCATTGCGCTCGCAAAGCCAGGCGGAATACCGCGCCGCGCTGGAGCGCACCGTCGATGAGTCCGACCGCCTGCTCGCCACCTTCAACGCCCTGCTTTCAATCGCCCGGGCCGAGGCGGGCCAGGCCCGTGGCGGCCTGGTGCCGACCGATGCCGGGACCATCATCGCCGATATCGTGGACCTCTATGAGCCCATGGCCGAGGAAGAGGGCGGCACACTCTTGGCCAAGGCGGCCCCGGGCCTGACTGTATTGGCCGATCGCCAGTTGCTGGCCCAGGCCATCACCAATCTGATCGACAACGCCCTCAAATATGGCGCATTGCCGGGCGAGGCGCCGCGGATCGGCGTGACCGGGAGCATCGAAGGCGGCAAGGTGGTGATTGCCGTAGGCGACCATGGCGAAGGCATTGCACCCCAGGACCGGGGCCGCGTCACCGAGCGCTTCGTCAGGCTCGACGCCAGCCGCTCGCAGCCCGGCAATGGCCTGGGCCTCAGCCTGGTGTCGGGCGTCATGAAACTCCACAACGGGTCGCTGGTCCTGGAGGACAACGGCCCAGGCCTCCTCGCCAAGCTGGTGCTTCCGCTGCATGGGGCGGAAGGCTGAGGTGGGCGCGGCTCGGCCAAACGTTACGAGCCGCCGCCGGCCGATTTT
>JANPCA010000397.1:0-3856 GCA_031430715.1 Hyphomicrobiales bacterium
GCTCGGCGACAGTCAAATCCAACCGCGTCACCGCTATCGTCATGGCAAACCTCCAGAGCGAATCAACCACCCCAGAGAATCATCACAGCTCGACAATCCAATATCACGATTGAGTCAGTTCATCTGACGGTTGGTATCAGACCATAGGGTTTCACCAGTGCCCACACATGTGGCGGCACCATGTTGCGCATGCGCCGTGGCAGGTTGCGCCGCAGGTGGAGCACGGTTTCGATGGCTTTCATCTCAACCCGGGTGCGCGCGAATTCGAGCCCGCGTGGTCCGATCCTCGGCATCAGCCAGCCGACGATGGGACGCAGCCAACCAGGCATCCGGCGCAAGGGGAGACCGAAGGCGGCGCGCTCGACATTGGCCATGAAGCCCTTCACGGCACCTTGCCGCTTGCCCGCACTGCCCGGTTCCGACGCCCGCGCTTCCGAACCGAGGAGGTTGAGTAATTCTTCGCCGCGTTCATTGCGCACCAGCAGCCATTGCTCGCCCTGTCCGTCCATGTAGCCGACGGTGATATCGGCCAGAATGTTGGTGTAGTCGACACAGGTGCGGCAGGTGGGTGGAAAGAAATCGCCCGGCAGTTTCGAGATGGGCAGTTGCAGAAAGGGAATTTCCTTCACCCGGCCATCGGTGAAGCGCAGCTCGACATGATAATCAGCGCGAAATTCGAGGTAAGTTATGGTGTCCGGGTCATCGGTCAGCAGCGCCAGGAAGTCATGGAAGCGTTCGGTTGCCGTGTTGTCGGAACAGGGTGTGCCGATCACGTAAAGCCGGTCAAGGCCGAGTTCGTCTTCAAGGGCGCGCAATGCATAGACCTGGCAGGGAATGCCGATGACGGCGAGCCGCTTGTAACCTTGCGCCCGGGCCGGTTCGAGCAGGGCCAGAAGCGGCGCATAGCCCATGCGCATGCCGCGGCAGAAGGCCATGCCTCCGGGCCTGGTGGCGATCACCGGCACGGGCCGCCAGCGGTCCTCGGGGTCGGGCGCCATGGTGAGCACGGCGTCAACGGCGCCGGTTTCGAGCAGGCGCTCGGCGATTCGCGTTGTCAGTCCGGTCCACTGCGCGCCTGCGGTGGGAACGGCAAGCGCGGCGCGCAGCATCCGCCGGAAGGGACCAAAATGCAGCTCGTCGATGCGCGCCGGATCACGCGCCCGGCCATGTATCTTTGCCTCAAGCGCCGCATAGTCAGGCTTGATGAACTGGCTGGCGCGCCCGCAACGGCTGGGATCACTGGCGCGCGAGATGCCGCAATCGGTGCACAGCGGCCGGTGCGGCCCGGCAGCGACTGGCGGCACCCAATAGGGAGCGGCCGCTGCGGCCTGGTCAGTTGATAACGGCAAATTCATCGGTTGCAAACCATCGAAGTGTCGAAACCCGACCCCCACCTGCCGCTACCTCCCAAATGCTATGTCAGCATGAATGACAGATGATACTGTCACATTGAATGGACAGTGCCAAGCCGTCGGACATCGGTCGTCAGATATTGTTGGAATTTGGGCGGTTTAACCAACGAAGGGCCTGAAGCACTTCATGCCGGCCTTGCGGCGAAGCTCTACTTTGTCTTGCGGAGTGGAGGTCGCGTAGGTAGATGGCTCACTACCAGACCAGGTGCCCGAGGAAACCGGCGCGCTCGGCGTTCCACTCGCCGGACGGCTCGAAATAGCCTGACCAGGAGACCAGGTGCTCGCGGATCACCTCCTCGTTCAGGTCGATGCCGAGGCCCGGCGCTTCAGGCACGGTGACGTAGCCGTCTGCCAGATAGCCGGGCGCGATCCCAGTGACGATATCGGGCCACCACGGCACATCCAGTGCGTGATGCTCGACCGCCATCAGGCTGGCGAGTGCGGCACCAAGGTGGACGTTGGCCATGAACGCCACCGGCGAGCAGCAGGCGTGAAGTGCTGTCGGGATGCCGTGGCGCTCGGCGTGGTCGGCGATCTTCTTGGTCTCCGTCAACCCGCCCGAAGACAGCATGTCAGGATGGATGATGTCGAAGGCGCGGGTCTCGATCGCCGCGCGAAAGCCTTCGAACAGATACAGGTCCTCACCGGCTGCGACTGGTGTCAGCAGCGCATCGGCGACGCGCTTGTGGCCGGCAATGTCGGTCCACGGCATGACGTCCTCGATCCAGGCAAGGTTGAACGGCTCGATTGCGTGGCCAATGCGGATCGCCTCGTCGATGGTGACGAAGCCTTCGCCAAAATGATCCGTACACAGAGAAACTTGCGGACCGACTTCGTCCCGCACCGAGCGGCAAATGTCGCGGACCAGTTCCAGCCCCTTCTCGCTGATGCGCGCGCCGGCACCACGGCCCGGCGTGTGGAATTGGCGGTACTGGGGATATTCATGCTGTGTGTCCAAGCCCACCATGGCTCCGGGAACCTGCTCGAACATCCGCGCCGACAGGTCGAACTTGATGAAACTCAAACCCAGCGCGTGGCGCGAGCGGACAACTTCGGCGAAGGCTTGCGGAGTTGGATCGTCAGGCGAGGGTGTATCGCCGTAGATCCGCACCTTGTCGCGGAACTTGCCGCCGAGCAATTGGTAGCACGGCACCCCATAGACTTTGCCGACCAGGTCCATCAGCGCGATCTCGATGGCGCAGACGCCGCCCGCTTCCCGGCTCTCAGCCCCATAGCGCTTGATGCGGCGGAACAGATATTCGACATTGCAGGGATTCTGCCCGATCAGCAGCGGCTTCAAACGCATCGCGGTATCGGGATGGGCGCCGTCGCGCACTTCGCCCAACCCATAGACACCCTGGTTGGTTTCGATTTTCAGGATCGGGTGGATACCCTGGGCGCGGATCGTGGCGACGCGGATGTCGGTGATCTTCAGTCGCGATGGCTCGGACGCGCGGCGCACGGCATTCTCGATGGTCGTGGTGACGGACATTCTGCCTCCGCTTCTTTGTGGTCGAGTAAAGCCTGCGGCGCGGGGCTTGGCAATGGCCGCCACGGTCTTGCACCAATGCGCCAATGGTGGTGATGTCGGCGTACAAGGTTGGAGGAGAAGCTGGACATGAATATCGCCAAGATCAAACGGCCCCCCAAGGAGCTTGTCGAGAAGGTTCGCGCCGTGGGTGCGGCGACGGCCAGCGCCACGCTGGCGCATATGGGCATCCGCAACTGTCACATGGTGGGCCCGGTGGCGCGGACTCCTGGCCAGGTTGTCGCCGGACCCTGTGTGACGCTGCTGATGATGCCGAAGCGCGAAGACCTGTTTGGCGAAGGCGAATACGCCGATGTCGAGAAGCAGTTGCACCGGCATGTGCTCTATCAGGTCGAGGAGGGCGACATCGTGGTGGTCGATGCCCGCGGCGACCTGGCCTCAGGGATTTTCGGCGACATGATGATGACCTATTTCAAGGGGCTGAAGGGCGCCGGTGTGGTCATCGACGGCTGCGTGCGCGACTGGGCAAAAGTGCAGCAACTGGGGATCCCGATGTGGCTTAACGGCGTCACACCGAATTTCCACGCGCAGACGGCGCTGATGCCGATGGCAGTGAATGTGGCCGTGGCCTGCGGCGGGGTGACGGTGATCCCCGGCGACATCATCGTCGCCGACGACGATGGTGCGGTCTGCGTTCCGGTGGCGCTTGCCGAGGAGATGGTCAAGAAGGCGCACAAGGATCACGGCTGGGAGGAATTCTCGCGCGAGAAGCTTCTCGCCGGGGAATCGCTGAAGCGCTACTACCCGCTGCACAAGGATGCCTGGCCGGAATACGAGGCATGGCTGGCGGCGCGCGGAAAGCAGATCTAGGCCGGGCTCCCTGAAACCTGGACCCTTTGGAATGCTTGAGGGGCGCGAGTGGCCGAACATCTTCCCGGCGCCTCCTGACGGCGAT
>JANPCA010000398.1:0-16831 GCA_031430715.1 Hyphomicrobiales bacterium
GACCGTGGTGACGCCGGCAATCGAGGAAATGGCAACGATCGCACCTCCCCCCGCCTTGGCCAACTCGCGGCCCGCCGCGCGCATGCAATAGAACACGCCGTCGACGTTGATGGCCATCACCCTGCGCCAGTTTTCATCCGAGTGATCGAGTGATTTTTCCTCATAGGCAATCCCCGCAGCGGCGACCAGGATATCGAGCTTGCCATGGCGGAGGACGATTTCGGCCACCGCCTTGTCCACCGACTTGCTGTCGGTGACATCGAAGGCCAGCGCGCCGACGTTCCGTGCCGTGCCACCCAGCGACTGGGCAACCGCCGCAACGCTGTCCGAACGGTCCGCCAGCACCGTGATGGCGCCGAGATCGCGCAGCTGCTCGCCGATGACGCGGCCAATGCCGCCGGCCCCGCCCGTGACCAACGCAACCCGTCCATCGAGCCTTAGTCTGTCCAGCAGGGTCATCCTAGTAACCAGGGCAAACGGCTGGCGCCGCGGCTGTTTTCAAGTAAGCAATGCGGTCCGCAATCCAAGCCGTCATCATACCCTCCATGCGCCATCTTTATCATCCCGCGATTGGCGGCCGGCTCAAGACCCAGTATGTTCAAATCCGATAATCTAACCCCGGAAACGCAAATGCCTGGCGCGTCCGGGATGTCCCGGACCGGTCTAATGCGCACCGCCACGCGCCAGCAACTCAGCCACATGGCGGCCGATGGCGAGAGAGGATGTCAGCCCCGGCGATTCGATTCCGAACAGATTGACGAGTCCCGCCACACCATGCTGGCGCGGGCCTTCAATGACGAAGTCCGCGAAGCCCGCTTCAGTTCCGTGCAGCTTGGGCCTTATCCCGCAATAGGCCGGACTGATCTCGCGATCCTTGATACCGGGCCAAAATTTCAGGCAAGCCTCGGCAAATTGCGGCACGATCGATTGCGCTACGCCGTAGTCAAGCACTTCCACCCATTCGATATTGGGGCCAAGGCGGATGCGCCCGCCCAAATCCAGCGTGACATGAATGCCAAGCGCGCCGGGCACGGGAATGGGATAAATCAGATGGCTGAAAGGTGAACGCCCCGAAACCGAGCAGTAGCTTCCCTTGGCCAGGAAACGCTGCGGCAATCGCGTCTTATCGACGCCATCGATTGCCGATGCAGCCGCATGGGCGCCATGGCCCGCACTGTTGACAATGTTGCGGCAGTTCATCGTGAAAGTCCCGCCAGTGCTTTCAGCGAAGACCGCTTCGAAACCGGCTCCCGCTCTTGCAGCCGATTGAAATCGCGTCCTGAGCGCCAGCATGGCCCCATGCGCTTCGGCATCGCCCAACAAGGCCCGCATGTAACCATGGCTGTCGAGGATGCCGGTGGACGGCGACAGCAAGGCCGCCCGGCATGACACTTCGGGCTCGAGTTGAGCGGCTTCTTTTTGGCTGAGCCATTCAAGGTCCGTCACGCCGTTGCGGCGGGCCAAATCTTGAAGCGCGCCGAGCTTGGGAATTTCCGCATCCGTGGTGGCGACGATCAGCTTGCCGATGGCCCGTGCTTCCACCCCCCAGTCGCGGCAGAATTCATACAGAAGGTGGCGGCCCTCGACGCAGAGCTTGGCTTTCAGCGTGCCGGGTGGATAGTAAATCCCGGCATGGATCACGTCCGAGTTCCGCGACGAGGTTTCCGTTCCGATGCCGGGGGCGGCATCGACGATCATCACCTCATGACCATGGCGCGCCAGCCGCCGCGCGATGGCCAGGCCCACGGCCCCCGCCCCCACCACAAGTGTCTCGATTGATTCCGTCATCGGCTCACGTCATCGGCAGGTTTCGATCCTGGTGTGCAGGCTAGAGCGGTTTTCATACACCGAAGTGCCGAGAATACCCATTTTGAGAATCTTTATAGCGCAACTTGGCGATAAGTTTGGCACCCTGTGGACCATCAAAGGGCAGTCCCTGCGGAAAGCGGCCATCCATGACATCTTCCAAAAAATCGGCGGACCAACACGCGCCACCCGCCAATGACGACATCGGCTCCGGCACGCGGTTGGAGCTCTACCGCTTGCAGGTTGAGATCCGCGACTGCGAAAAGCGCGCCCATGACCTGTTCCTGCAGAACCTGATCAAGGGCACCAGCCATCTGTCGCTGGGCCAGGAGGCGATCGCGGCGGGGTTCGGAGTTGCCATGCAGAAGGGTGACAAGTCCTTCTGCACCTATCGCGGCCACGCCCACACATTGGCGCGTGGTGCGCCGATGGCGGGCATGCTGGGTGAACTGATGCTGCGCGATATCGGCTTGATGCGCGGCAAGGGCGGTTCGATGCATCTGACATCGGTGGAACACGGCGTGATGGGCTCCTACGCCATCATCGGAGCACATCTGCCGATCGCCTGCGGCTCGGCCTGGCGGGCGCAATATCTTGGCGAAAAGGATGTGTCGGTGTGTTTCTTCGGCGACGGCACGACCAACATCGGAGCCTTCCACGAGGCGTTGAATCTCGCCGCCATCTGGAAGCTTCCGGTGATCTTCGTCTGCGAAAACAACCTTTACATGGAATACACGCTCAACGCCGATGTCACGGCGGTTCCGAGCCCGGCGGGCGACCGCGCCTCGGCCTATGGGCTGGAGAAGATCGTCATCGACGGCAATGATGCCGATGTGGTCTATCGCACGGCGCAAGCGGCCATCACCAAGGCCCGCGAGGGCAAAGGCCCCTCGCTGATCGAATGCCTCACCTACCGCCATTCGGGTCATTCCCGCGCCGACCCCGCCAAGTACCGTCCGCCGGGCGAACTGGAAAAGTGGCTCGAACGCGATCCCCTCAAGATCTACAGGCAACGCCTCGCCGAGTTCGGCATCGCCGATGCGGCGGTTGAGGCCATCGAAGCGGAAAGCAAGCGCAAGGTCGAAGAGGCGACGGCCGCCTGCAAGGCCTCGCCTCCTGCGCCCGCCGAACTGCTCACTGCGGATGTTTATGCGGATGGAGGCTGGGCGTGGCGGAACTGACCTATCGCGACGCCGTGGCGCGCGGCATCGCCCAGGAAATGGAACGCGACAATCGCGTGGTGTTCTTAGGGGAAGACATCGGCAAGGCGGGCGGCGTGTTCAAGGCGACCGTCGGCCTCTACGAGAAATTCGGCCCCTTGCGGGTGCGCGACACGCCGATCTCGGAACAGGCCATTCTGGGGGCCGCCATGGGCGCCGCGATGACGGGGCTCAGGCCCATCGCCGAGATCATGTTCTCGGACTTCCTCGCCGTGTGTTTCGACTATGTGGCCAACGAGATGCCCAAGCTCAGCTACATGACCAACGGCCAGCTTACCTGCCCGCTGGTGATCCGCACCGGCAATGGTGCGGGCGTGCGCTTCGGCGCGCAGCATTCCCAATCCATCGAGAACTGGACGATGATGATTCCCGGTCTCAAGGTGGTGGCGCCCTCTTCGCCCGTCGATGTGATCGGCCTCATGGCCGCCGCGGTGCGCGACAACAATCCGGTGATCTTCCACGAGCACAAGGCGCTCTATGCCACGAAGGGCGAGGTGCCGGACGGCGAGATCGTCGACACGCTGGGCACCGCCAAGATTTTAAGGCCTGGCAAGGACTGCACCATATTGGCGCTGGCCCTCATGGTGCCGCGGTCGCTTGAAGCGGCGGACATGCTGGCACGCCAGCATGGCATCGATGCCGAGGTGATCGACGTGCGCTCGCTGGTGCCGCTGGACACGCGGTGCATTCTTGGTTCCGTGGCGAAGACCGGGCGGCTGTTCACCGTCGAGGAAAACCCCCGCCTTCTGGGCTGGGGTGCCGAGATCGCCTCCATCGTGGCGGACGAGGCCTTCTGGGACCTGGATGGCCCCATCGTGCGCATCACCACGCCCCATATCCCGCTGCCCGCCGCCGATCATCTCGAAGACCTGGCGCTGCCCAATGCGGCCCGCATCGCCGAGAAGATCGCCCGCGTGATGAACGGCTAGACCATGTCCACAACCATCATCATGCCGCAACTGGGCGAAACGGTTGCCGAGGGCAAGATCCTCACCTGGTTCAAGGCGGTGGGCGACAGCATCAAGGAGGGCGACAGGCTCTTCGAGGTGGAGACCGACAAGGTGACCGTCGAGGTCGAAGCGGTCACGGCGGGGACCTTGAGCGAGATCCGCGTGCAAGGCGGCGCTGTCGCCAAGGTGGGCGCCGTGGTGGCCGTCGTCGGCGGCAATGCCGTGGTCGTGGAGCCGCAGCCTGCCACCAAGCACCCGCCCTTTGAAGAAGTGGCGACACCGGTTGAGAACTATGGGCCGGCCACGGCGCCCAACGGCCTCAAGGTGACGCCGCTTGCCCGCCGCTTGATCGCCCAGAACGGACTGAACCTTGCCGCCGTCGCGGACTCGGTCGCGGCCCGCGGCGGCAAGCGCATTGCCGAGGACGATGTCCGCCGCGCCATCGCCGAGGCACGGGGAAAGCCCGCGGCACCAGCAGCCATCGTCCTTGAGGGCCAAGCCGTTGCGCTCTCCGCCATACGGCAGAAGACCGCCGATCGGCTCTCCGAAAACTGGCGGACGATCCCGCATGTGTTCCAGGCGATCGAGATCGACTTCACCGGCGTCGAGGCCACCCGCTCGCGCCACAAGAATGCCTTCCGCGCCGCCACCGGCATGGCGCTGACCTATCTGCCCTTCATCGCACGGGCCACCTGCCTGGCGCTCGCCGAGTTCCCCAACATCAACGCCCGCTTTGACGGCAAGGCGCTGTTCCCGTCGCGCGATGTCCATCTCGGCATCGCCGTCGATCTCGCCCACCAGGGGCTTGTCGTTCCCGTCGTGAAGAATGCGGGCGATCTCACCGTCGAGGGATTGGCCAAGGCGATCGGCAGGCTCGCCGAGAAGGCAAGGGCCTCGAAGCTGAGCGCCGACGACCTGTCCGGGGGTACCTACTCCATCACCAACAACGGCGCCTTCGGCACCTTGTTCACCTCCCCCATCATCAACGCGCCGCAGGTGGCCATTCTGTCGGCCGACGCCATCGCCAAGCGGCCCGTCGTGGTCGAGACTCCACAGGGCGAATTCATCGCCGCCCGGCTGACCGGCATCGTCGGTCAGAGCTTCGATCACCGCGCCTTCGACGGCGCCTATGCCGCGGCCTTCCTGTCGCGGCTGAAGACCATCATCGAGACCCGCAACTGGGCGGACGAAATCGCTGGCGCCGCTTAAGCGCCGCACTTGGGAGAATGCCGCAATGAAATACAACAGCCCGCATGCCACCGCCGCCTGGGGCACGCAAGCCAAGGACTGGGAACAGGGGATCGACTACAGCCGCCTGTCGAAGGAGCGCCTGGAGCGTGCCCAGAAGGCCATCCGCTTCGCGGGACTGGGTGCCGTGCTGTGCTTCAACTTCGACAACATCCGCTATGTGACCGCGACCCACATCGGCGAATGGGCGAGAGACAAGTTCTTCCGCTATGCGCTCTGCCCGGCCGAGGGCAAGCCTTTCCTGTGGGATCCGGCGCCGCCCGCCAAGCGCCTGTCCTCGCCGTGGATCAAGGACAATGTGGCGGCCCCCATCACCACCATGCAGGGCGCCATTCCGCCCGGCCTCAATGTCCAGCATGACTTCGCCCGGCAGATCAAGAAGGCGCTGGTCCATTACGGCATCGCCAAGGAGCCGCTCGGCATCGACATCATGGAGCTCGGCATGCTCAGGGCACTGGAAGCCGAGGGCATTATGGTGGTCGACGGCCAGCAGGCGCTTCTCGATGCCCGCGAGATCAAGACGGACGACGAGATCGAGCTCTTGAAGATGGCCGCCGCCATGGTCGATGCCACCTATGTCGACATCGCCAAGGCCATCCGCCCCGGCACCAGGGAGAACGAGCTTGTCGCCATTGCCAATGACCGCCTGTTCCGCATGGGCTCGGAGCGCGTCGAATGCGTGAACTCGGTGTCAGGCCGCCGCGGGCGGCCCCATTCCCACACCTTCTCGGACCGCATGATCCAGCCCGGCGACATGATCTTCCTCGACATCATGCATTCCTTCAACGGCTACCGCACCTGCTACTACCGCACCTTCATCTGCGGCGAGCCCAACAAGCAGCAGATCGATGCCTATGAGACGGCGTCGAAATGGATCAGCGCGTCCATCGACATGATCCGGCCGGGCGTCACGCCCGACGAGGTGGCAGCCGTGTGGCCCGATGCCCATGAGTTCGGCTACCGCGACGAGGAAGAAGCCTTCCTCCTGCAATACGGCCACGGCGTCGGCCTCTCACTCTGGGAACGCCCGATCTTCTCCAAGCGCTTCCGTGGGCAAAACGAACCCCTGAAGGAGGGCATGGTCTTCGCCCTCGAAACCTGGAAGGGCGCCGAGGACGGCTCGGGTGCCGCCCGCATCGAGGAAGAAGTCGTGGTCACCAAGGATGGCTGCGAGATCATCACCAACTTCCCCTCCGACCGCCTCATCTCCTGCGGCCTCCCAGGCTGCGAAGTCTTCTGATAAACAAGCGGGATGAACGCCGGGACGAAACTTGAACGCCGCATCCCGGTGACACTGGTCACCGGCTTCCTCGGCAGCGGTAAGACCACGCTGATCAACATGGCGCTCAAGGCGCCGGAACTGTCCAGGACCGTCGTCGTCGTCAATGAGTTCGGCGAGGTCGGCCTCGACCACCAGCTCTATGCCAGCAGCAACGATGCCGTCATCGTGCTGGAGAACGGTTGCCTGTGCTGCACGGTGCGGAGCGATCTGGTCAGTACACTGAACAATCTGTTCCACGAGCGGCTGGCGGGCCGCATCCCGGCCTTCAACAATGTCGTCATCGAGACATCGGGGCTTGCCGAACCAGGACCAGTGCTTCAGGCGTTCCTCTCGGAACCGACACTAGACGGTCTGTACCGTGTCGCCAGCGTCCTGACCCTCGTCGACGCGGTCAACTGGGAGAAGACCCTGGAAAACCATGACGAAGCGCTGCGTCAGGTGGCGCTCGCCGACCGCATCGTCATCACCAAGCTCGATCTCGTTCAAGATGACGCCAAGAACGCCGAAGAGCGCCTGCGGCTGGACCTTGCCCGCCTCAATCCGGCCGCCGCCATCGAGAGCACCGGCTGGTCCACCGCCCATGTGGCGCTGCTCCTCAGCGCAACGGGCTTCGACGCCGCCGACCCCGCCGCCGATCCCCTGCCCTGGCTTGGCATCACGTCCTACGAGGCCTATGCCAGCCCGGCCGGAGACAGCAGCGCCGCACCGGAGGTACCCTTCCATCTCGAGGGCAAGGGCATCGAAAGCTTTGTGCTGACCCGCGCCGATCCCTTGCCGCGCGGCGAGTTGCAGTTCCTTCTCGATGGCATCGCCCAGAACCTCGGACCGGGCTTGCTGCGCGTCAAGGGCCTGGTCAATGTGCGCGAGGAACCGGGCAGACCCGCCGTCATCCAGGGCGCCCAGCATCTGCTCCACACCATGACCTGGCTCGACCGCTGGCCATCCGCCGATGTCCGGACACGGATCGTCTTCATCACCCAGGGCATCGTGCGCGACAGGCTGAAGGAGATCATCGAACTCCTCGACCGCATGAGTGCCCGTACCTTCGCGGCCCGCGAGCGTGGGAGACTGGCGCGCGACACGGCGCGTCAAAACGAATTCACCGGGGAGCAAGAACGATGAGCGGCACGGCAAAGCCACGGGTGGGCTTCATCGGCCTTGGCAAGATGGGAACCCCGATCTGCCGCCACATCGGCGCCGCCGGATACGGGGTCACCGCCTATGTCCGCGGTGCGGCGGGTGCAGCCAAGGCCAGGAGCCTCGGTGCCGCAACCGCTGATTCACTCGCGGCGCTTGCGTCCCGCTCCGATATCGTGGTCAGCGCCATCACCGGCGACAAGGCGCTCACGGACATCGTGACTGGACCGGCGGGGCTTGCCGCCCACCTGGGGGCCGGCGCGGTCTTCATCGACACCAGCACCGTCTCGCCCGCCGCCTCATCGGCGGCGGCGGTCCTGCTCGAAGCCTCCGGCATCACCTATCTCCGCAGCCCCGTCTCGGGTTCGACCGCGACGGCCGAGGCCCGCCAGCTCACCGTCCTCGCATCGGGCCCCCGCGCTGCTTTCGATGCCGCCCTGCCCCTCTACCAGTCCTTCTCGGCCAAACAGTTCCATGTCGGCGAGGCCGAACAGGCCCGCTATCTCAAGCTGGTCCTCAATGCCATGGTCGGCGCCACCGCGGCCCTGCTGGGGGAAGCTCTCGCGTTGGGCCGCAAGGGCGGCCTCGACCTCGCCGCCATGCTGGAGGTCATCAACAGCAGCGCCGTGGCGTCTCCGCTGATCGGCTATAAGACGGAGATGATGATCAGCGGCGACTACACGCCCGCTTTCCCGGTCTCCGGCATGATGAAGGACTTCGATATTGCACTTTCGGTTGGCCGCGGCGAACATGTGCCGCTGCCGCTCATCGCGCTGATCCGGCAAACCTATGAAGCGGCCCATGCCGGCGGCAGCGGGGAGGAAGACTTCTTCGTGTTGACCCGGGAAACAGCGCGGCCCGCCGGACTGAAGTGACTCCGGCAAGAGCCCGGCTCAGGCATAAAGAGGCGGCCTTGATTCCATGGTGATCCTGACGGCGGTGCCTGACGCCAGTGCCGCAAGTCCCGCTTCGCCCACGGCCGACGCGGCATAGCCATCCCAGGCGCTGGCGCCGGCCGGTATGCCGCTTTCGATCGACTTCACCCATGCCTGCAGCTGCTGCCGGTAGGCCGTGGCGAAACGCGGCCGCCAATCGGCGGGATAGCTGGTGCCCTGAATTTGACCGGAACTTACCTCGCTGTTGAGCGGCGCCTTGAGTGACACCGCACCCTTTTCGCAGGCGAGTTCACCTCTCACGTCATAGCCATAGCCGCCATTGTTGTTGTTCTCGACATTGACGATCTTCCCCGAGGCCGTCCGCATGACCAGAAACACCGGCGAGACCGTGGCATCGGGATCGGAGGTGGTGGGCTGGAACACCTGAATGCTCGCCAGCTCTTCGCCGAGCAGCCAGCGGCTGATGTCGATTTCATGCACGGCGGAATTGCTGATTGCCATTTTCGAATCAAACCAGGGCGGCGCCGACAGGTTGCGGTGAACGCAATGAAAGAACAGCGGCCGCCCCAGTTTGCCCGACAGCAGCGTGGCCTTCATCTCCATATAGGCGGGATCGAAGCGCCGCATGTAGCCGACCTGAACCAGGCGGCGGCCGAACGCCACTTCGGCGGCGATGATGCCGAGGCATTCGCGCGACGACGGCGCCAGCGGCTTTTCGCACAGCACCGGCTTTCCCGCGGCGATGCAGGCGAGTGTCAGATCATGATGGGTGTGGTCCGGCGCGGCGATCAGCACGGCATCGACCGACGGATCGTTGATGACCGCCAGGGGATCGGCCATGACTTTTTCCGCCCCCGTCTCGGAGGCAACTGCCCCGGCGCGCGCCGCGTCCGCGTCCGTCAGGGCCCGCAGTCTGACGCCGGCCACCTGGGTTGCCAGCGTCCGCGCGTGATCGGCGCCCATGACGCCCGTCCCGACCAGTCCGATGTTTACAGTCATCTTAGGTTTCCCGCGTAGCCGGACAATATCCGGGAAGACGGCTGGACCATCTTCCCGGCTCCTGTTTCGAGGCGCTCGGCTGCTTACTTGTATTTTTCGGCGTTGCTCTTGTCGACCACCTCCGCACCTGTATCGACGACCGGCGGCAGCGTTTCGCCCTTGATGAGTTTCGCCAGCGATTCAACGCCGATGGCTCCCATGTTGAACGGGCGCTGGGCAATCGAGATCGCCATCTCGCCCTTGAGGATACTTTCGGCGGCCTCCGGATTGCCGTCGAAACCCACGACGATCACCTTGTCGAGCATCTTGGCACCCTTCAGGGCTTCGATGGCACCCATCCCCATGTTGTCGTTCGAGGCGAACAGGGCCTTGAGGTTGGGGTGCGCCGTGAGGATATTCTCGGTGACCGCCTGGCCCTTGGCATTGTCCCATTCGGCGGTCTGTTCGGCGACGATGTTCATGCCGCAAGCCGCGAGAGCGTCGTGGCTGCCTTTGGCGCGGGCCCTCCCGTTGACGATTGCCAGGATGCCCTGGAGGATCGCCACCTCGCTGCCCTTTTCGACGTGGTCGCAGATGTACTTGCCGCCCAGGGCCGCGGCCGGCTCGTTATCGGTGCCGACATAGGTGATGCCGCCCAGTTCTCCCGGCCGGTCGATATAGACGACCTTCACGCCCTGCTTCAGCGCCTTCTCGATGGTGGGCACGAGTGCGGCGGGATCGGCCGGCGCGATGGCCAGGCCGGTGATGCCTTTGGTCAACTGATCCTCGACCAGGGCGATCTGGCCCGCGACGTCGCCTTCACCGCCCGGAGATCCGAGGGCTGTCACCTCGATGCCCAGCTCCTTGCCCTTCTCGAGCGCGCCCTGCTCGACCTTTGCCCAGAACTGATTGGCCGAAGGATTGTTGCCCATGATGACCGCGAATTTGTCGGCGGAAAACGCACCACCGCTCGAAATGAAAACGACACACGCAGCTAAGAGAAGTTGCTTGAGTTTCATGTAGTCCTCCCATTGACTCCGGATTGTGGAAAACACCGCAGCCGGCGCCGGAGTTTGCGCGCCGGATATCGGTTACGTTCTTACTCCAGAACTGCGCCGCAGCACGTCGATCCAAACGGCGAAAATAATGATGATTCCGATGAGGGTTTGCTGCCAGAAGGCGCTGATATTCATCAGGTTCAGGCCGTTGCGCAAGAGTCCCATGACAAGCACGCCGGCAAATACGCCAAGAACCGTGCCGCGGCCGCCAAAGAAGCTGGCCCCGCCGATGATGACGGCGGCGATGGCGTCGAGTTCGGCACCTATGCCGAGGTTCGGATATCCCGAACCGGTGCGCCCGGCCATCAGGAGAGCCGCAAGGCCAGCAAAGAACCCCGAGGCGGCGTAGACGAACACCAGCACGCCATTGACGTTGATGCCGCTGACGCGGGCCGCCTGCGGGTTGCCGCCGACCGCGAAGATGTGGCGCCCGAGTGCCACCTTCTTCATGAACCAGGCAACGCCGCCGTAACAGACGAGCAGAAGGATGGCGCTGACCGGAATGACCGCGAACTCGCCGCCAAACGGCAAGGGTATGTCACCGATCCCGAGATAGCGCACTTCAGCGGAGATGCCGGAAACCGGGCGGCCGTCGGTGACGAGATTGCAGATGCCGCGCACCGCATTCAACGTACCCAGAGTCATGATGAACGGATGCGGCAGCTTCAGCAGCGTAAGACCGAGGCCGTTGATGATGCCGATGAAGGTCCCCACCGCTGGCCCGATCAGCAGAACCAGGGGCCAGGGCGCACCCGCCTTGTCCGAAAGCGCCAGCAGCATGATGGAGAGCGCCATCACCGATCCGACCGAAAGGTCGATCCCGGCCGTTACGATGACGATGTAAAGTCCGAGCGCCAGCAGTGCGTTCATGCCCACCTGGCGGACGATATTCGTCAGGTTCTGGGCGGAGAGGAAATATTCGGGCTGCATGACCGCCAGCACGGCGCCCATGGCGACGACGACCAGCAGGATGCCGTAATCCTCCAGCAGGCGCGAGCGCAAGCTGCGCTGGAACTCATGCGGCGGGGCGGCGGCGGTACTGTGCGATTTGTCCGCCATGTCAGTGAACCTTGTCATGGGCGAGGCCCGAGGCATGACCCTTGGTGCCCATGATCCAGCCGATCACTTCATTGCGGTTGGTGCTCGCCAGGGGCGCTTCCGCGAAGTTGCGGCCGTGGAAGATCGCCATCACGCGGTCGCAAACATAGAAGACGTCGTCCATGCGATGGCTGATGAGAATGACCCCGACACCGTGATCCTTCAAGCGCTTGATGAGGTCGAGCACCTTGCCGACTTCCTTGATGGCGAGCGCCGCGGTCGGTTCGTCCATGATGACCACCTTGGCGTCGAATGCCGTGGCCCGGGCAATGGCGACGGCCTGCCGCTGTCCGCCGGAGAGGTCCTCGACGTTCTGATCGACCGACTTCACGTGAATCTGCAGTCGGTTGAGATGTTCGGCCGCCAATTTGCGCGACTGGGCGTGATCGACGATGGTGAGGCCGCCCACCTTGCGCCCGGGCTCGCGGCCCAGATAGATATTTTCGAAGATCGGCATGTTTCCGGCCAGCGCAAGGTCCTGATAGACCATCTCGATCCCGGCCTGGTGGGAATCGCGCGGCGAATGGAAGTGGACGGGACGCCCCTGGATCAAGATCTCGCCTTCGCTTGGGCGGAACAGTCCGGACAGCACCTTCATCAGCGTGGATTTTCCGGCGCCATTGTCACCCACGACACCCAGCACTTCACCCTGCGACAGCTTGAGGTCAACCCCTTCTAGCGCGGTGACGGCGCCGAAATACTTGGTGATCCCGCGCGCTTCGAGCAGCAACGCTTCATTGCCGGAACCCGCCGAAGCCTGCATGCCCTAGCTCCCCTTCATTTGGAAAGGCTCACTGTGTCTTTCGGCGTTTTGCAGGTCAAGCTAGCGGGATTTGAAAACCCCGGAGGGGCGAAGAATCTCAAAACGGATATCCGTGCCGTGGCTGGAAAGGTTGACGCCCTCCTGCTCCATACTTTAGAACGCAGGCCTTCATCCGTATCTTGTTCTTGAGAGTGGGGGCCGTGGATGCGCTTTACCTTCATCCATGCCGCCGATCTTCACATCGATAGTCCCTTTGCCGGGCTGGGCCTGAAGGACCAGGCCGTGGCGGCGCGCTTCGCCGCGGCCGGGCGCAAGGCGGTTGAGGATCTCGTCACCGAGACGATCGCCAGCAAGGCTGCCTTCCTGATCATCGCGGGCGATGTCTTCGATGGCGACTGGAAAGACGTGACCACCGGCCTGTTCTTCGCGCGAGCCCTTGGAAGGCTGCACCGCGCCGGCATTCCCACCTATCTGGTGAAGGGCAACCATGATGCGGAGAGCCTCATGTCGCGCGACCTCACCTATCCCCCATCGGTGCACGGTTTTGACAGCCGGAAGGCAGAGACCATTGCGCTCGAGCACTACCGGGTTGTGCTCCACGGCCGCAGCTTCGGCAGCCGCAAGGTGGCGGATGATTTCGTCCAGTCCTATCCCGCCCGGCGTGACGGGTGGCTCAACATCGGTGTCTTGCACACCGCTCTGGACGGCACCCGCGGACATGCGAGCTATGCGCCCTGCACCCCGGATGATCTCCGGCGCTTCGGCTATGATTATTGGGCGCTTGGCCATATTCATGCGGCGGAGATCGTCAGCCGTGACCCGTGGATCGTCTTTCCGGGCAATATCCAGGGCCGCAGCGTGCGCGAGACCGGGCCCAAGGGCGCCATGCGGGTCACGGTCGAGGATGGACGGATCGCCGCGGTGGAACCTCTGGCCGTCGATGCGGCGCGCTGGGCCCATGAATTGATCGACGTCTCGGCTTGCGAGGACGAGGGCGGCGTTCTGGACTTGATCGGCGCGCGGCTCGAGCGCCTTCATGGCGCGAGCGGCGGGCGGCCGCTGGCGGTGCGCTTGACGCTCCATGGCGATACCCCGCACCACGCGCCATTCACCGCGAGGCAAGAGGTGATACAAGACGAGGCACGGGCGCTGGGCCTGCGGGTGGCGGAGGAGTGTTGGATCGAGCAGGTGAAGCTCGCAACTTCCACCCCGCCACGCGCCGGCCTGGCCTCCTCCGATACCGACGGTCTCGACATCGAGGCACTTCTCACCGCCACCGCCGATGACCCGGCCTTTGCCGGCACGGTCGGCGATTTGCTGGCAAGTATCGCGGACAAGCTGCCGCGCGAACTGCGGGAGACTCTGAATGCCGGCGAAGGCCTCGCCCTGAAGGAGATCGTGGATGCGGCCCGCGACCACCTGCTGGGGAGCTTGCCCCGATGAGGATCGAACGCTTGCTTCTCGAACGTTATGGCCGCTTCACGGACCGGGAACTGGCCTTCCGGCCCGGAGCACCCCTGCACGTCGTGCTGGGTGCCAACGAGACCGGCAAGACAACGGCGCTGTCGGCCATCGCCGACCTGCTGTTCGGCTTCGGCCATTTGACGGATTATGACTTCCAGCACGAGAGCAAGTCCTTGCGCATTGGCGCCGATCTGCGGCTTCATGACGGAAAGCTGCTCTCCTTCCGCCGCCGCAAGGGCAACAAGAACACGCTTGTCGATGCCCAGGATCAGCCGCTGCCGGACGATCTGCTGGCCGCCCTGACCGGCAGCCTGACACGCGACACCTTCTGCCGCGAGTTTGGCCTGACCGCGGAGGCGCTGCGCGACGGCGGCAGGGAAGTGCTGAAGGCCGGCGGAAGGCTGGCCGAGACGCTGGCCGCGGGCTCGGCGGGGCTTTCCGCATTGTCGGCGCTTCGTGTCAGCCTCGATGCCGAAGCCGATGCCCTGTTCACGCCGCGCAAGTCGGCGGCCAAGGCCTTCTATGCCGCCTCGGACCGCCATGCGATCGCCGACCGGCAGCTCCGCGATGCCATCGTCACCGCCGATGCACTGCAAGCGGCGGAGACCAGGATTGCCGGGATGCAGCGGCAAAAGGACGAGCTGGCGCGCGGCCATGAAACATCGGGCCGCGATCTCCGCCGCCTCGAACGCTGTGCCCGCACCCGCAATGGGCTGGCCCGGCTGGATGGCATTGCCCAGAAGCTGAAGGAATTCGGCGGCCTCCCGCCGCTTCCCGCGCCGCTCCTGGAGCAATGGCGCAAGGCCCATGACGAGGAGCGCGCGGCGGCAACGGCACTGCGCCAGATTGATGAGGAAGACTCCACGGACTCCGCCGCCATCGCGGGCCTCGGCGTCGATGAAACACGGCTGCGATCGGGAGAAACCATCGATTCCCTGCGCGAGCGGCGGGGCGCCATCCGGAAAGCGATGGAAGACCTCCCCAAGAGGCAGGAGGCGCAGCGCCAGGCCCAGGCCGAATTGGAAGAACTGGCCCGCCGGCTGGGACTTTCCTCCCATGGGGCGCTGCAGGCGAAACGGCCTGCCGATCCGGCCCTTGCCCGGGTGCGCGAGTTGACCCAGGCCCGCGCCCGCGCCGAACAGCAGCTCGCGGATGCGGAAGCCCGCCTGCACAAGGCGACCGGGGAACGGGCCGCTTTGCAAGCCCCGGATGAACCGGCAATCCACCCCACCGACCCCGCGATCTTTGGGCAGCGGCTTGAAGCCATGGCCCAGGTGCCGGGCAATGCCGAGCGGCTGCGGCAGGAGAGCGCGCAGTGCGATGCCGAACAACAGTCCCTGTTGCAAAAAGTGCATGGCCTCAATCCACAGGCCCCGTCTCCGGAGCAACTCGCCGGTCTTCCGATCCCGGACGACACGGAGATCGCCACATGGGTCCAGGCCTTCGCGAGCTTGAGCGAATTGGAACGCGCCGCGGCCATCAATGCCAAAACGGCCGAGCAATCGATCAAGACTCGCACCGCCGAGATCGCCAAGCTGACCCGCGCTGGCGTGCACGCGGCGCGCGATGATCTGACGGCGGCGCGGCAGAGACGCGAAGCGGCTTTCGACCAGCTTGACGCCGGGCTTGACGGCGATCCCGCCGCGCGGCGCGGCAAATTCGATGCGGCCCGCGCTTTGAGCCGTGCCGCCGATGCGGTGGCCGATCAATTGCTGAGCGACGGCGAGCGCCTGGCGCGCCTGCGATCCGCCGAAGACGAGCTTGGCGGCGCGGAACGGCAGCGGCAGGAGGCAATCGATGAGATGAAAGCATTGGCCGAGCGCCGGGCGGGCCAAGAAACCCGGTGGCGGGATTTGTGGTCCGCGTCAGGGCTTGCACCGCGTGCGCCAGCCGAGATGGTGATATGGAGGCAGCGCGCCCAGGCGGCAATCGAGGCCCACAACAAGCTGCTGACCCGCCGCACCGGCCTCGCCGCCATTTCCCGGAGCCTCTCTGAGGATCGGGCGGCCATCGCCCGGCTGATGCAGGACCATGGGCGGGGGTCATCACCCGATGCGGCACCCGAGACGCTTTATCGCGAGGCGGCGCAATGGCTTGCCGCGCTGCGCGAGGCCTGGTCCACGGCCCGCGAGCGAGTTGCGGCGCTCAGGGCCGCAACCACCGCCGTCAACAACGCTGACGCCGAAGCCGGAAAATGCAACGCCGAAATCGCCGCCCTTGCCGGGCAGTGGCCCGCCGCCCTGACCGCCATCGGGCTGGCGGAAACCGCTTCGCCGGCGGAAGCCACCACCGCGCTCGACCTATGGCAACGGGTCGATATGCCGGCCTACCAGCTTGCTGAAGCGTCACGGCGGATCGGCACCATCGAAGCCGATATCGCCAATTTCACCAATGACGTGGCAGTCGCGGCAGAAGACACCGGGACGGCGTGCACGGTGGACCACGCCTTGGCCCTTCTGTCGCAGCTGGAGAAGACCCTGGAACAGGCCCGCGGCGCTTCTTCTCAGCGCGATATCCTGCTGAAGGCCATCGCCAAACGGCAGTCGGCACGGGCTGGCTTCAACACCAAGAGGCAATCCTTAGGCGAGATTCTGGGGGAAGCCCGGATGCGCCTGGGAGCTGGCGATGACACCGCGCTCACCATGGCCCTTGAACGGCTCGAACAGCGTCAGACGCTTGAAGCTGAGCTTGCCAGGGAGACCGCAACACTCCTCGACACGGCCGACGGGCTTGACGAGGCCACCTTGCGCGCCGACCAGGCCACCATCGATCCCGATCTTCTGCCCGGCGAGATCGACCGGCTAAGGCCTGCGGCACAAAGCTTGCTGGTCAGGATCGGTGAGGCATCGGTTGATCTCGACCGGGCCGAGAAGGAGCGCGGCGTGCTGATCAAGGGTCACGATGCCGCAGGTGCGGCCCGCGAGCGCGAAG
>JANPCA010000399.1:0-3347 GCA_031430715.1 Hyphomicrobiales bacterium
CGTGCCAAACCAAGGTCTTGACTCCGTGCTGCTTGGTGTATCCATCGAACCGTTCATTCTTGTGGTCGCAAACGCGAAGATACAGCGCTGAAGTTACGCCAACATAGAGTGTGCCGCGATAGCGATTTGCCATGATGTAAACGGCTGGCTGTTTCTCAAACCTGTCCATGATTCATGATTGTCTGGCATCGTCCGGCCGTCAAGAAGCCAAGCCCCGGCCTTCGCCGGGGTGACGGGCCTTCGCTGGGGGCCGCCAGTTCATCGTCGCGCATTTCACTTCGCCGCCCTTCCGCGCGCCGAGAATGTGCCGTCATAGTTGCGATGGCAGACGTTCCACAATTGAATGTGCTGTTACTGTAACCACCGCAACCACCAACTTGCTGAAGTTCAGGCGTAATCAGGAAAGATTATCATCCCCCGAGTTCTACAACGGAGATGCGACAATTTACACTGTTCAATGACCCAGTGTTCCCAAGTTGCTTCATGCCCCGCAACGTATAGACATGCACTCCGGCAGCGGGTGTATCGAATGCGGGATTGTTCACAGTGAATTGATTTGCGACGATCAGATTGTGGAAACCATCCAGAATCGTGACCCCGTCCCGTCGCACATGTGTGGTGAAATACATGATGTTTTCGCCAACTGGAGGTCCGCCGAGCGTGTACAAATTTGTAGTTGCTATAACGAGCACAGGAAGGCCATGAGTGGTGATTGAGGTGCTGCAGAGATCACTTAAGTTCGGGACGAATGGAATATCACTCACAGTTCCGCCAGTCCCTGAAGAATTGCTCAAGCTGCCAGCAGGTCCTTGAGGCCCAGCCGGACCCGTTGCGCCACTGGCCCCGGTTGCGCCAGTCTCGCCCTGCGGCCCCTGGGCACCCGTCGCGCCATCGGCACCTGCCGGGCCAGTCGCCCCATCGGCGCCATCGGCTCCTGCCGCTCCTTGCAGGCCAGTCTCCCCCGTGTCGCCCTTGGTGGCGAATTTCTCCCAGTAAACGCTCCAGTTCGGATCGATTCCGGGTGTGTGGCCATCGTTCGTGTTGCCCGGCAACAGATGCAGCGCCCGCCAGCTTGAGCCGCCGTAGGTGACGAGATCGTCTTCGATATAGAAAGTGGTTGCCGACCAGGCGCCGCGCGGGATGACGCCGCGCGGGCCGCACAGCGCCACCACCGCCTCCACGTCCGGCGCCACCGCGCCAATCACCTGTAGATCGACGATGCAGTCTTCCGGGTGATAGACGACGTTGTAGCTCCATTTGCGGCCTGTACCGCTGATCGGCACCGGCGCCAGATCGTCTAGTTGGACCTGCGTTCCGGTCGAACTCGTGCCGGTCACTTTGAGGATGCCCTTATCGATCTTTGCGTCGGTCACGACAATGTCAGCCAGCGCGCCGCAGCTGCCCATGGCGAGAGCCGACACCGCCGAAAGCAGTCCGGCTACGGAATTGGTGAACGAAAGCACTTTCATGATTCCCTCCAGTTCAAATGACCAAGCCAATGAACGTTGGAGCGCGAACCCGCATCACATTTTGCGTTGCAAGTGAATGCCGCGAAACCAACGCTTCGGAAAGCCTGCACTACCCCCCCCAACGTCAAGTCTTTCTTTGCGTTGTTGCCCTTGACGGCGATGTCTGCTTGAAACCGCAAAACAAAGCGATTCCACATGCCAGTACCGCGCCTTTTCCTCGTTGCTCCCGAAAACGTCACTGTCGCCCATCTCGCAGCCTGCCTGGAGGCGGCCTGCGCGGCGGGTGATGTGGCGAGCCTCCTGGTGACCTCTGCCGTCGCCTTGGGCCTGACCCCGCTCGTCCAGGCCAAGGGCGTCGCCATCCTTATCAACGGCGATCCCCGCGATGCCGCCCGCACCGGGGCCGATGGTGCCCAGGTCGAAGCCGATGCCGTCATCGAGGCCCGCCGCGCCGTGGGAAAAGACCGCGCCGTCGGTGCCTTTGCCGGTGCCTCGCGCCATCTCGCCATGGAGGCGGCTGAGGCTGGCGCCGACTATGTGGCGCTCTCCCAGAACAGCCTGGCCATCGGCGGCGAACCCATTGTCAAATGGTGGGCCGAGTTCTTCGAGATCCCCTGCGTCGCCTTCGATCCCGTCGGACCCGATGGTCTCGACATATTGCTGCCGCAGAATCCCGACTTTATCCGCCCGTCCGATGCCATGTGGGAAAGCCCGGATGCCGCGCGCAGTATCATCGCGGCGCTCACCCGGCGCCTCGGATCGAAATGAAAGCCGTCATCGTCCTTCTTCTTGGCCTGTTTGTCTTCGCTGTCCCCGCCCGCGCGGCGAGCTATGAAGCCGCCACCGCCGCGCTGGAGGCGGGCGATTATGGCGAGGCCCGGTCGGAAGCCGAGGACCTGGCCCAATCCGGCGATGCCCGCGCCATGACGCTGCTCGGCGGCATCTATTTGAAGGGCTTGGGCGTCGGGCGCAGTGTCGATGAAGCCATGGTGTGGTTCGCCAAGGCCGCCGACGAGGGCCACGCCCCGGCGCAACTGGCCCTTGCCATGATCTATCTCGACCCCAAGTCCGGCCGCGGCGACTATGACCGCGGTGCCGGCTGGCTGCGCCGCGCCGCCGAATCCGGCCTGCCAGAGGCGGAGTTCAACATGGGGCTGCTGGCGGGGGGCGCCTTCGGCAATCCGCCGCAACTGCCGCTCGCCGCCGAATGGTTCGCCAAGGCCGCCAACCAGGGCCATGCCGGCGCCCAATATAATCTGGGCGTCCTCTATCTCGAAGGCCGTGGCGTCGAGAAAGACGCCATCAAGGCGGCGAGCCTCATCGGCAAGGCGGCCCAGGCGGGCCATGCCGATGCCATGCTCGATTATGGCGTGCTCGTGTTGCGCGGCGAGGGCGTGCAACAGGACGAAAAGATCGGCGCGCAATGGCTGCTGGTCTCAGCAAGACGCGGCAACACCATCGCCCAGAACCGCCTGGCCAAGCTCTATGCCTTCGGAAAAGGTGTCGGCGCCGATCCGGTCGAGGCCCTCAAATGGAACATCCTCGCCACCAGAGGCGGCCGCCCCGACGCGGAACTCGACTCGCTGCTTGGCACGTTGAGCGATGCACAGAAAGCCGAAGCGGCAGTGCGGGCGGATGGGTTCAAGCCGTTGGGGGCTGAGTAACAGCTCCCCCTAGTCCGTCATCCTCTGCGAATGCAAAGGATCCACCCTGCCCACACGCGCCAAGGTGGATGGCCCGCTTTCGCGGACCATGATGTGTGGACGGCCTCCTGACGGCATCTGTGTGCCATACTGGTTAGATTGATCAACACCAGCAAAGGAGACCGCCCATGAAGGATATTAGCATGATTGGCCTGGACACGTCGAAGAGCGTCTT
>JANPCA010000400.1:0-3305 GCA_031430715.1 Hyphomicrobiales bacterium
GCTGCCGGCGCGCGCGCCACCATCATCGTGCCCATCACCGCGACCGGGCCTGGAACGGCCAGCATCATCGCCACGCTGAAAGGCCCCGGCGACATGATTCTCGATCAGGACTATGTGCTGGGCGTTTTGCCCGGAAACCCCATGGTGACACGGCGCACCACCATGTCCCTGGCCGCCGAGGGTGGCGCGCTGACATTGACCAAGGACCTGATGGCGGAGATGTTGCCCGGCACGGCGTCGGTCGCGCTCTCGGTCAGTCCGCTGCCCGAACTCGACGTGGCGGGCCTGGTGCGCGATCTCGACCGCTATCCCTATGGCTGTTCCGAACAGACGGTGAGCCGCGCCATGCCGCTGCTTTACTTGAGTGACTTGGGGCTGGATTCCGGCGCCATCGACGGTGAGTTGAACGAGCGCATGCAGACCGCCGTGGCGCGATTGGTCAACCGCCAGTCCGGCAGCGGCGCCTTCGGCTTGTGGTCGGCCTATGGTGATGATTCGAGCCTGTGGCTCTCCTCCTTCGTCACCGACTTCCTATTGCGGGCCCGCGAGAAGGGCTTCGATGTTCCGGAAGACGTGCTGGTGAACGGCATCGATTATATCCGCAACATGGTGGGCAACGCCCCCGACATCGAGCAGGGTGCTGGCCAGGACACGGCCTATGCCCTCTATGTGCTGGCCCGCGCCGGACGGGCTCCGGTGGGCGATCTCAAGTATCTGGTTGATACCAAGTTGGAGGACTTCGGCTCGCCATTGGCCCGCGCCCAACTGGCCTCGGCCCTTGCGATGTTGGGTGACACGGAGCGCGCGCGCATTGCCTTTGACTCGGCCACCGAGGCGCTGGGCGAGGCGGTCGAATCCAATGACCGCGGCTGGCGCAGCGACTATGGCAGCGTGCTGCGCGATGCCTCCGCCATCCTGGCTTTGGCCACCGATGCCAAGGCCGGCCCGCAGGTGATCAGGACGGCGATGAGCGCGATTGAAGTCGAACGCGCCCGCTCGCGCTATGCCTCGACCCAGGAAATGTCGTGGATGGTGCTGGCGGCGCGGGCCATCGCGGCTGAGGCGAAAACCATCCGCCTCGAAGTCAATGGAGTTGAGACGGCGGGCACCTTGAATCGCGTGTTCCGCGAGAATGAACTATCGCGTGACGTCCGCATCGGCAACAAGGGTGTAACACCCTTGCGCGCCGTGGTCGCCGTGTCGGGCTCGCCCCTGGTGGCGGAGCCTGCCTCAACCAACGGGCTCGTTGTCGAGCGCAAGTATTTCACGGCGGCGGGCGAACCGGCGGATATAAATAACGTCAAGCAGAACACCAGGCTGGTGGCCGTGCTGAGCGTGTCACCGGCCAGCGGCGGCGCGCAGAACGGCAATTTCCTGCTGGTCGACACGCTCCCCGCCGGGTTCGAAATCGAGAACCCGGCGCTGGTGGCATCCGGCAGCACGGCCAGCATGGCGTGGCTCTCCGACACCACCTGGCCCAATTACACCGAATTCCGCGACGACCGCTTCGTGGCGTCCTTCGTGCAGTCGTCCGCCAAGTTGGCCTATATGGTGCGCGCCGTGGCACCGGGCACCTACGCCCATCCCGGTGCCTTCGTCGAAGACATGTACCGCCCGGAATTCAACGCCCGCACGGCGACGGGGACGGTCGTGGTGACGGCGCCCTGAGATGACGCGTGAAGGACATAGCCCCTCCCCCATGTGGAGGGAGGGGAAAGAAAGGAAATGGCCCCTCCGCCTCTATGCCGGGGCGCTGGTATTTGGCCTCATCGCGAATGCTGTTGGCCTCACCCTGACCACGGCATTGAACCGCCTTAGACCCGCGCCGGTGGGCCAGCACATCACTTACTCCACCCTGGTGACCGACCGCGATGGCAAGCTGCTGCGGCCTTTCATCACCCGCGACGGTTATTGGCGGCTGCCGGTCACGGCCGATGATGTCGATCCGCGCTTTCTCAACATGCTGCTCGCCTATGAGGACAAGCGCTTCTACGCGCACCATGGGGTCGATCCCTGGGCTTTGGCCCGTGCCGCATTTCAAGCATTGTGGAATGGCCGCCTCGTCTCCGGCGGTTCGACGCTGACCATGCAGGTGGCAAGGCTGCTGGAACCGCGTCCCGGGCGCAGCTTCACTGACAAGCTGGCCGAAATGATCCGTGCACTGCAGATCGAGCGGCGCCTGTCGAAACGCCAGATTCTCGATCTCTATCTGGCGCTTGCCCCATATGGCGGCAATATCGAGGGCATCCGCGCCGCATCGCTTGCCTATTTCGGCAAGGAACCGAAGCGGCTGTCCACTGCCGAAGCCGCCCTGCTGGTCGCCCTGCCCCAGGCACCGGAAGCGCGGCGGCCCGACCGCAAGCCGGCGGTGGCGCAAGCCGCCCGCAACCGGGTGATCCTCCGTCTACGGAACGATAGCATCATCAATGCCGACCAAGCCGAGTCGGCAAGCGTTGAAGAAGCACCAAAAGGCCGCCTCGCCTTCCCGATGTTGAGCGCGCATGTGGCCGAACGGCTGGCGAAAGCCGCTCCCAGCGGCACGGTGCAACAGACCACCATCGTCCGCGGCCTTCAAGCCTCGCTCGAGACACTGGCACGCGACCGGGCCATTGCCATCGGCTCGGGCGTTGCCGCCGCCATCATCGTCGCCGACAATGCCACAGGCGAGGTTCGCGCCCATGTCGGCGGCACTGGCTTCTTCGACATGGCCCGCGCCGGACAGATGGACCTCGCCTCGGCGCTGCGTTCACCAGGCTCAACCTTGAAGCCCTTCATCTTTGGCCTGGCCTTCGAGGACGGCATCGTCCACCCGGAGACATTGATCGACGACCGGGCCATCCGCTATGGCGCCTATGCGCCGGAGAATTTCGACGACAGTTTCCACGGCACGGTGACGGTGCGCGCGGCGTTGCAGCAGTCGCTCAATGTGCCGACCCTGCAAATCCTCGAAGCGGTGGGCCCGGGCCGCCTGGTGGCACGCATCGCCAATGCCGGGGTGAAACTGGCGCTGCCGCGGAATGCCGGCCCCGGCCTTGCGGTCGGATTGGGCGGTGCCGGCATCCGGCTCACCGACCTCGCCGCACTCTATGTGGCGCTGGCGCGCGGCGGCGAACCGCTGCCGCTGGTGTGGCGTGCGCAAGACCGCAAGACCGCAGCGGCGCCGCGCCGCCTGATGGATCCCGCCGCCGCCTGGATGGTTGGCGACGTGCTACAGGGGGCGCCTACCCCTGAGAATTCATTGGGCGGTCACATCGCCTTCAAGACCGGCACCTCCTCGCGCTATCGCGATGCCTGGGCGGTGGGCT
>JANPCA010000401.1:0-3557 GCA_031430715.1 Hyphomicrobiales bacterium
AAGACCTTGCCGTGTTCGGCGGTGATGACGGCGGCCAATTCCGGCGTGCGCTCCTCGAGGATGCGCAGAAACTTGTTGAGGATGCGGGCCCGGCGTAGGGGCGTGGTATTGGCCCAGGCCGGCCACGCCTTCTTGGCAATCGCGACCGCCTCGTTCACTTCAGCGGCGCTGGCGAGCGCCACGCTGCCTGACTGTTCGCCGGTGGCGGGGTTGTAGACGGGCGCGCTGCGGCCGGAACGGCCTTCGACTTGCGCGCCACCGATATGATGGGGAATGAGCTTCGGCATGGGGTCCTCCTGAATTCTGATGGGCCGTCTATGCGCGTTTTATTTTTGCACATCAACAATCAGAATTGCGCTATCGATGTGCGAAAAGTATAGTCCATGAATGGACTGGGACCGCATCCGCATCTTCCTGGCTGTCGCCCGCGCCGGTCAAATCCTTGGCGCCGCTCGGCATTTGGGCCTGAACCACGCCACCGTCGGCCGTCAGCTGACGGCATTGGAGGACGGCCTTGGAACCCAACTGGTGGAGCGCCAGACCAACGGCTGCGTCCTGACGCCCGCCGGGGAGGTACTGATGAAAAGCGCCGAGCGGGTCGAATCCGAACTGCTGCAAGCGGGAACGCAATTGTCCGGCGCCACCGAAGGCCTCAACGGCACGGTGCGCGTCGGCGCGCCTGATGGTCTCGGCAACTACTTCCTGTCGCGCACCCTGGGGTCTCTGGCGACCCGCCACCCGGACCTCACCATCCAGTTGGTGCCTTTGCCGCGCACCTTTTCATTGTCGCGCCGCGAGGCCGATATCGTGGTGACCCTCGACCGGCCGAAGCAGGGCAAACTGATCGTCCGTAAGCTGACGGATTATAGCCTGAGCGTCTATGCAGCCGGAAGCTATGTGGAGCAACTCGGTCCCGTCGAAAAGCCCGAAGACCTCGGAGGCCATCTCTTCGTGACCCATGTCGAGGACTTCGTCTACAGCCGCGCGCTTGATTATGCGGTCGAACTCGGCAAGCTTATGCGAAGACATTACGAGTGCGGCAGTGTCGTGGCCCAGATGGAAGCGGTGCGCGCTGGCCATGGTATCGGCATCCTGCACGACTACGCAGCTTTGCAGTTTCCGGAACTCAAACGCCTGCTGCCAGCACTCCGCTTCACCCGCACCTACTGGCTTATGTCGCATCCCGACACCCATGAGACGCGCCGCGTGGCCGAGGTCTATGCACATATTACCGAGGCTGTCAGGGCAGCGAAGGCGAGTTTCGTGTTGAGTCCTCCTTCTCCCTCATCCTGAGGCGCGAGCGCAGCGAAACCTCGAAGGATGTGTCCCCCCGGCACAGCGCATCGAGGGCCGCGCTGCGGCCACCTCAGCGTGAGGGATTTGTCACACCATCAAATGCCGCCGCACTTCGGGTCTGTCGAGATCTGCGGCCCCGCCGCCGCGAACGATTTCGCCGCGGTCCATGATGTAGACCTGGCCGGCAAGCTCCCGGCAGAAATCGAGATATTGTTCGACCAGCAGGATCGCCATGCCGCCCGTGTCGCGCAGGTAACGGATGGCGTGGCCGATGTCCTTCATGATCGACGGTTGGATGCCTTCGGTGGGTTCGTCGGGCACCAGCAGCTTGGGTGCCAGCAGCACCATGATGCCGGCAAACCAGAACATGTCGAAGCCGTACCAATACCACGGCAGTTCCTTGCAATTGAGGAACACCATGAAGTCCGGCAGGATGGGATTGGCATAGGCACCGCGCGAGCCAATCTGGCGCATCAGATACATGCCCATGGCATAGCCGCCGAGCGCGAAGAAAGCCCCATGGCCAAGCGAGAGAATGCCGCACTAGCCCCAGGCCAGATCGAGCGCCAGCGCCAGCGCCAGAATCGCAAAGCACAGGTACTTGCCAAACAACGGGATCAGATGGTCCGGCACATGCAGAACGAACTCCGGCGGCGTCAGCACATTGAGCGCCGGAATGAGCAACGCCGCGGCGGCGATCACCGCAGCGAAGAAAAGCACAAGCCGCGTCATGCCTCGGCGAACCTTCCCTTGAGCACGAATAATCCGCGCGGCCGTTTCTGGATGAACAGGATGATGAAGACGAGGACGAGGATCTTGCCCAACACGGCGCCCGCGAAGGGCTCAAGCAGCTTGTTGACGATGCCGAGTGTCATGGACGCGACTAGCGTGCCCCACCGACTGCCCACACCGCCGAGTACCACCACCATGAAACTGTCGATCGAATAGCTTTGGCCTAAGTCGGGCGACACATTGTCGATCTGCGGCAGGCCCACGCCAGCGATTCCGGCGATGCCGGAGCCCACTGCAAAGGTGAGTGCCCCGATCCATGGCGTCCTGATGCCGATGGCCGAAGCCATGTGGCGGTCCTGGGTCACGGCCCGCACCTGCAACCTGAACCACGTCCTGGTCATCAGCAGGTGCAGCGCGAAGAACACGGCGAGCGCGAAGATCACTAGCCACATGCGGTTGTAGGTAATGGAAAGCTGACCCAGCTCGAAGGCGCCCGAGGCCCAGCAAGGATTGCCGACTTCGCGGTTGGTCGGCCCGAAAATCATGCGCACCGATTGCTGCATGATGAGCGACACGCCCCAGGTGGCCAGCAGGGTTTCGGGCGGCCGGCCATAGAGCGGACGGATCACCAGGCGCTCGACCTTTTCCTTGTCCATCAAATAATCGACGGCGGGAATGGCCTGCTGGTTCGGCGCCGCACCCGTGTAGAGCACGTTGCGCTCGCTTTCCTCGCCTTCATATTGGACCGGATAGAACAGGACGCTGTTCAATTCCTTGAACACCGGCAGCACCGACTTGCGCGACACGCTGGTCCAGCAGCCGAACACCGCGGCGACCTTGTTCGGCGAGCTCAGTTCGCGGGCCTTTTTGGCAAACAAAGGCCAATCGGATGCGGGGTCGACGACCACGGCCTCAAGACTCTTGCCGAGCAAGCCACCCTTCTTGTTCTGCTCGTCGATGACCATCAGCATTGCGTCTTTGAGTGTCGTTTCCGAAATCGCCATGGTGCCCGATAATGAATGCAACACGCCGACTTTGATAGTGTCCTCGGCCCGGGCAAGTCCCGCGCTTGCAAGATAGGCAGCGGCAACTGCGGTGGCGGCCACCTTGGTGATGGTCCCCTCCGAGAACGTCATTTTGTTCCTCCTTGGATTGATGTGATCCCTGCAAGGAGGCGCTATCGCAACCGCTGTGCCAGTTGTTCCACGGCACAAAATGAATCTGTTGATCAATTGATAAGGAATGGTTCATTCGGCCTTGGGCAAATTCGGCGGCGGCCTGCGGAGAAGCATGCCTGCACAATGTCCGGGCAGTGCCCGTCTCCCGGCGGCGCAAAATTAAGCGCGGCCTGTTTATTGCGCAGGTCTATTGGACGGTGCCGCGCGCATCGACCTTCACGGCGCCAAGCACCGTGTTGCCGCGAATGAAAACCACTTTGTCGAACAGGTTGCTGACCGGGCACACGTGATTAGGTGTCACCCGCACCAAATCGCCCACTCTGGGCTTGTCGTTGAGTTGCGAAATATCGA
>JANPCA010000402.1:0-7761 GCA_031430715.1 Hyphomicrobiales bacterium
CGTCGGCGGCCTTGCCCTGGGCGGTCTCGACATGTGGATGAACCAGCTTTTGGGCTTTGGCCTCGGCACCTGGAAACACGGCAAGTCCGATCATGCCACACTGATCCCTGCCGCGGAGGCGAAGCCCATCGCCTATCCGAAGCCCGACGGCGTCATCTCCTTCGACCGCCTCACCAATGTCGCCTTCTCGGCCACCAACCACGAGGAGGACCAGAAGGTTCACCTCACCTTGAAGAACCCTGCCGTCCCCATCGCCGTCAATCTCCCCACATGGGACGAGCCGGCCCAGCGCTATTGCCCGGCGGGCGTCTATGAAGTGGTGCAGGAAGACGGCTTGGCGCCGCGCTTCCAGATCAATCACCAGAACTGCGTCCACTGCAAGACCTGCGACATCAAGGATCCCTCGCAGAACATCAACTGGGTGGTGCCCCAGGGCGGCGAGGGGCCGAACTATCCAAATATGTGAGGGACTCAGACGTCTCCACTTTAGCTTCTACTAGGGGTGGTGAATGGATATTCTTGAGCTGTTCAACGATTTGGAATCCGATCGCGTTGAGCGAAAGTCCTCCATCGCCGACCTTGACCGGATTAGGCAAGCGGTTTGCGCCTTCGGCAATGATCTGCCGAACCATCGAAAGCCGGGGGCGATATTTATCGGTCAGAAAGATGATGGAGGCTGCGCGAATCTCAAAATTGATGATGATCTGCTTCTTCGCCTCTCCCAGATACGGGACGATGGCAAGATCCTGCCTTTCCCCAATCTGAACGTAACGCGTGAGATACTGGCCGGTTGCGAGATTGCGGTCATCATCGTCCAACCATCCGACAACACTCCAGTCCGGTTCGATAACCGTATCTGGATCAGAGTCGGACCGCGTCGCGCCATGGCAACCGCGGATGAGGAAAGGCGGTTGGTCGAAAAACGCAGATGGGGCAATCTCCCATTCGACGCCCATGGTGTGCCTTTGGCGACACGGGACGACTTAAACTTGGGCCGTTTTGAGGTCGAACTCGTTCCGGCATTGGTTAGCCCCGAGGCTTTGGCGGAGAATAGCCGGAATACTGAGCAAAAACTGCGGTCCTTGAGATTCATTGATCAGAATGGCGTACCTACTGTTGCTGCGTTGCTCATTTTTGGGAAAGAGCCGAGACGGTGGTTTCCAGGCGCATATATCGAGGCCCGCCGCCTCGACGGAGTACGCCTCACCGATGAAACCATTGACCAGCGGGAAATCGGTGGATCTCTGGTAGACCAGATGTTGCGGTTGGACGAATGGCTGGAACTCAATGTCGCCAGTCCGGTCAAAGTTGGCGGCCGGCGCCGCGAGGCAACACCTGACTATCCCATTGCGGCATTGCGCCAGTTGGCTCGCAACGCACTCATGCACCGCACTTACGAAGGATCAAACGCTCCCGTCCGGGTGACGTGGTATGCGGACCGCATTGAAATCTTGAGCCCGGGCGGCCCTTTCGGACAGGTAAACGAGCAAAATTTCGGTCAACCGGAAATCACGGATTACCGGAATCCCACTTTGGCTGGGATTTTCAAGGCGCTTGCATTTGTGGAGAAATTCGGCGTGGGCATTCAAATCGCCCGGAACGAACTTGAAAAGAATGGCAATCCTCCTCCTGTATTTACGGTATCATCCACCCATGTTCATGTGGTCATCAAGGTGCGCGAATGAAGACGATTGCCTTATTTAACAACAAGGGAGGCGTCGGAAAAACTTCACTCGCGTATCATCTTGCTTGGATGTTTGCCGAAAGAGGGTTGCGGACAATTGCAGCGGATTTCGATCCCCAGGCAAATCTCACCAGCGTATGTTTGACCGAAGATCGATTGGAGGAAATCTGGCAAGGCTCTCCAAGGCAGACCATTCTGGGTGCAATTGGCCCGCTCAAAAAGGGTATTGGCGACGTAGGACCGATAGAGGTCGAAAATGTTTCCCAGCGGCTTGCTTTGATCGTCGGGGACTTGGCGCTTTCGGAATTTGAGGACGACCTATCAACGGAGTGGCCAAAGTGTCTTGAGGGTAACGAACGATCATTTCGCGTTGTGACCTCTCTTTTTCGCGTGCTGTCAAGCTCGGCTCAAAGACATAAAGCCGACGTGGCGATCATTGACGTTGGCCCAAATCTCGGAGCGATAAACCGATCTGCCCTTCTCTGCGCGGATTGTGTTGTGGTTCCGGTGGCCGCGGATTTGTTCTCGATCCAGGGCCTGGAGAATGTCGGGCCTAAGCTTCGTGAGTGGCGCAAACAGTGGAATGACAGGCGCGAACGTTCCCCGGAGTTGGATTTTCCGTTGCCGCCGGGAACTATGACCCCATTGGGATACGTCATTTCAAGACATACGGTTAGGTTGGATCGGCCGGTCAAGGCGTTTCAAAAATGGATCGAGCGGTTACCGGGAGTATATGCAAGATCCGTTTTGGAACAGCCCCAACCTGCGAGCGATGCCGGAGAAGACCCGAATCGGTTAGCCAGAATGAAAGACTACCGTTCGCTGATGCCCATGGCGCAGGAAGCCAACAAGCCAATGTTCCTCTTAAAGCCGGCCGACGGCGCCATTGGCGGACATCAGGCAGCGGTTCAGGAATGCTATAGCGACTTTCTGCTTTTGGCGCAGAAAATAGGTATGAAAATCTCGATTGCGGTCAGATGAACTTCCGACGTCTGATTGCACACCGCTACACTATCCCCGGAGAGTGGATTCCGTCCCGCAAGTCGTCGAAGGTCCGAACTATCCCAATATGTGACGCCGGTGCCGCCCGGATGTTTCCGGTTTTCAGTCAAATTTCAATGGCGCGATAACCATTGCCGCAACTCGCCGGGGGATTGCCGCGATTTATGGCAGTTGCATAAACTTGCGGGCATTGCCGAAAGGACTCAATAAATCATCGCTGCGATTTTGGGGTCACCAGTTCCCGGAGAAGGATTTCGACCCATGGCATCTGCGAAACTCTCAACCACCGTCCGCAGCCGTTTCGGCAAATTGCTGCGTTCCACGAGTGGCAACGCCACGATGATCGTGACCATTGCCGCGATCCCCATGATCGGCTGCATCGGCCTCGCCGTCGATTACATGCGCGGTGTGCGGGCCTCCGAGGAACTGCAGCATTTGGCCGACGCCGCCGCTCTTGCCGCCGGCTCCGCCACCAGCGTTACCGGCACCCAGACCCAGCAACTGGCGCAGCGCGCCGCCATCGCCACCAATTACATCACCGATTCGGTGGCCAATGTGTCCGACATCGAATTGGTCGGCGAGCCGGAAGTGACGGCCGGCCCCAACACCATCGACGTCGAGGTGAACGCCAAGGTCAAGGGTTCCTTCATCAATGTGCTGAATGCCATCGAGGACGACAGCGCCGAACTCGGCGGCGGCGGCGGGGTCGATGAGGCGGGCGACAGCTCCTCGAAGGACATCAGTCTCAGGGTCAAATCGAAAGTCGGCTTCAGCGAGGATGCCTATCTCTGCCTGCTCTCCATGCATGCCTCGCAGACCGAAGCGATCTATTTCCAGGGCAACTCGGAATTCATGGCCACATGCTCGGTGCATGCCAATTCCAACGCCACGACAGCCATCCGCACCTGGGGCAGCGCCGAGGCCTATGCGGCCTCCTTCTGCGCCCGCGGCGGCTGGGCCGGTTCGGGCTTCGAACCCGATCCCGAGGGCGGTTGCGCCTGGGTCGAGGACCCCTATGCCTCGATGGTGTTGCCGACGGTCGGCACCTGTATCACGGCGGCAGAAGCGGGCCTGCCGACGTCGGGCCAAACCAGTCTGACCTCAGACGGCGCGGTGGTCAAGAACGCGTCGTACACCTTGCCTCCCGGCACCTACTGCGGCGGTATTGAAGGCAAGACCGGTGCCGTTATCACCCTGGAGAAGGGCATTTACGTCTTCAAGGACGGCGACCTCAAGCTTGCCGCTCAAGCGGAACTCTATGCCGAGGACGGCACCGTCATCTACCTTTCCGGCCCCACCAGCAACCTTGACGTCACCTCGGGTGCCATCCTGAAAATCGTCGCGCCGAACCGGTCGAACAGCGCCGATGGCGATGATACCTATCCCTATCGCGGCTGGGCCTTCCTGCAGAAACGCGTCGCGGGAACCGCCAACACCCTCTACAGCAAGGGCGGCGTCAACATCATCGGTGGTTTCTACTCGCCGAAACGCAACCTGACCATCTGGGCCAATGACGTGATGAACAACGACTCGACATATTTCCCGATGATTGTCGATACGCTCAACATGAACGGCACCTCGACCCTCTACGTCAATCTCGACTGGGACTCCGCCGACCTTGACGAACCCACCCAGTTGAAACAGGCCGGCAAGGTCTTCGTCAGCCAGTAACCCCAAATCCGTGAACAACCGGGCGGCGCGCTTGCCATGGGCGCGCTGTCCGCGTTTTCAGGTTGCGGCAATCGCAAAAACACCGCATTTTGCCGTGATGAATCGCTTTTTCGGGGCGGCAACGGGCCACCCTCGTTCTGAAACGGAAGACCATGCCGGGATTTGTCCTTCGCACACTCGCCGCCGCCGCACTCGGCGGCACGTTGCTCTGTTCCCCTGCTATCGCCTATGAGCGTTCCGGCGACCAGTCATTTTCGGGCAGTTACCTGGCCGGGCGATCGGCCACCAAGCTGCGCGACAATGCCCTGGCATCGGGTTATTTTACCGAGGCCCTGAAGGCCGACGCGGACAATCCGCAACTTGTCGAAAAGGTGTTTCTGCTGGAGCTCTCGGCCGGCAATATGACTTCGGCGGAGGAATATGCCACCCGCGTCCTTGGCTTCAACAGCCAGCAGCGCATGGCCCGCATCGTCCTGGGCCTGCGCGATTTCCGCTCCCGCCACTACGAGGATGCGCGCCGCAATTTCCAGGCCGCCGCCTATACGCCGGTGGGCGAGCTCACCTCCGCCCTGCTGACCGCCTGGGCCCATGCCGGGGAAGGCGAGCTCAACCTTGCGCTGAAAGCCCTTGACCGCCTCGACAGCAACGAGAGCTTCGCCAATTTCAAATCCTTCCATTCGGGCCTGATCGCCGATTACCTGGGCAACGCCATCCGCGCCGAGGCCTCCTACAAGAAGGCCTATGACGAGGCCGGAACCTCGCTCCGCGTGGTCCAGGCCTATAGCAATTTCCTCGAGCGCAACGGCAGGCCCGCCGAGGCCCGGAAAATCTACCAGACCTTCATCGACGGCGGCGACGACAACCCGCTGATCGCCGCAAGCCTCGAAAGCGCCGCCAGGAACCTGAAGCCGCCAGCCTTCATTGCCACACCCGGCGCCGGTGCGGCCGAGGCCATGTTCTCGCTCGCCACCTCGATGACCGACGAGCAGTCGATCGACGTGGCGCTGCTCTATATCCAGCTCGCCCTGTCCTTCAACGCCGACCGCCCGGTGATGCTGACGCTCCTGGCCGACATCTACAGCGACATGCGCCGCTATGGCGAGGCGGTCATAGCCTATGGCCAGGTTCCCGAATCATCGCCCTTGCGCATCAATGCCGACATGGAAGTGGCCGTCAACCTGCAGCGTCTCGAACGGAAAGACGAAGCCCTGGCCAAGCTCAGCGGCCTCATCGCCCGCGATCCCAGGAACTATGACGCAACCGTCACACTCGGCAACATCTACCGCAACAACGAGGACTATGCCAACGCCGCCAGAACCTATGACCAGGCGATTGCGCTCATCACCACGCCGCTCCAGGGCAATTGGCGCGTCTATTACTACAGTGGCATTTCCCACGAACGCCTGAAGCAGTGGGATGCCGCCGAGAAGCTCTTCCGCCGCGCCCTCGAATTGTCGCCCGAAGAGGCGATGGTGCTGAACTATCTTGGCTATTCGATGATCGAGAAGAAGACCAATCTGACCGAGGCCCTCGGCATGGTGAAGAAGGCCGTCGAGCTGCGCCCCAACGACGGCTACATCATCGACAGCCTGGGCTGGGCTTACTTTCAATTGGCCGACTATGAGCAGGCCGTGGTGCATGTCGAGCGCGCCGTGGAATTGCTGCCCGCCGACCCGATCATCGCCGAGCACTTAGGCGACGCCTATTGGCGTGTCGGGCGCAGGCTCGAAGCCAAGTTCCAGTGGCAGCACGCCAAGGACAACAAGCCCGAACCCTTGGACTTGACGCGCATCGAAGGCAAGATCAAGGACGGCCTGCCCGACGAGGTTCCGGTGACCCCGGTGCAGAACGGCACGGGCCAAAACAACGGCTGATGTTCGAACCCTTTTCCGAAAGGGCCCGGGCCAAGATCAATCTGGCGCTGCACGTGCTGGGCCGCCGCGCCGATGGCTACCACGATCTCGATTCAATCGTCGCCTTCGCCGATTTGGGCGACGAACTCTTCATTTCTCCGGCACAGCATTTCGCCATCACCACCGGCGGCCCCTTCGCGGCTGATCTTCCGCCTACGGACGATAACATCATCGCAAAAGCTTGGGCGAAGATGCGACTCCTCCTGCCTGATCTGCCGCCGGCCGCCGTGCATCTTACCAAGAACCTTCCCGTCGCCTCAGGGATAGGCGGCGGCTCCGCCAACGCCGCGGCAACCATCCGCGCTGCGCTGCGCTTAGCCGGCATCACGCAATACAGCGGCGAGATCATGGCCCTGGCGCTGAGCCTCGGTGCCGACGTCCCGGTGTGCCTATTGGGCAAAGCCTGCCGCATGCAGGGCGCCGGCGAGAGGATCACCCCACTCGACACTTTCAAACCGCTCCACGCCATGCTGGTGAACCCGGGCATCGCGGTATCGACACTCGATGTGTTCCGCAAACTCGGCCTCGAACGAGGCCAGCAATTTGGAACGCCGATCATCGATCCCGCTTCGTGGCGCAACGATCTCACTGCCCCGGCCATCGCTCTTGCGCCGGTGATCGGTGAGGTGCTGGCAACGCTTGGCCTGCCCCATTTAGCCCTTCATCCCGGCTTTCGAGGTAGCGAGGAAATTGCCAGATTTCCAGCGGTGGAGCGCGGCACCCAAGAAAGCGGGACCCCAGCTTTCGCTGGGGTGACGGAAGTCGTGAGTGATATTGATAGTTTCCCCAAAGTCCGTCATGCCAGCGAAAGCTGGCATCCCGCTACCTTTGGCTCGAGCCAACGCCAGAAACAACTTGGTCACGGGCTTCTTCGCCGCGATGACGGACCTGGACCGCCATTTGCCGGTATGTCAGGCTCCGGCGCCACTTGCTACTGTGTTGTGGGCGGCGCTTCGGAAGCAGACGTTTTGTTATCATCAATTAGGCGATTGCATCCTGATTGGTGGGTTGTTAGGGCTACCGTTTCTTAGATACGGTTGCTGCCAATGTTCGCGAACCTGGAACTGCCCGGATGATATTACCAAGGAAGGCGCAGGTTGCGATTTGGTACTACAAAGACAATGTGAGGAACTATCCAGGCTTTCACATGACCGTCGGCAGTACAGCCTGTCAGTGGCTTTCGGCAGTGCTGGCCGGCAATAGTTTCAATTTCATCGAATTGAGCCTCATTCCGGCCAGTACCAGCATTCTTGCAGTTCCAAATAACAAGAGGAATACTGCTCGCCACGTCGACTTTACCTATTCGCGAATGACGCTTGATGAAGGGCAGCGAGAAGAGATCCGGATCGCCAACAATCACCCGCGAATCAGAATCGTGCTCAACTCCGCGGGTAAGGATGCTCTCTTAAGGGGTGTCATACCAACCGTCATAAGTTATGACACTTCCGCCCATTGACGGGTAGCAAGCGAGACGATGCGGTCTGGGGTTTC
>JANPCA010000403.1:0-11254 GCA_031430715.1 Hyphomicrobiales bacterium
GTCGTCGTCGAGAAGGTCTTCTCCTATCCCGGATTCGGTACGCTTCTGGTCGACTCGCTGCAGTTGCGCGATTTGCCGGTGATCGAGGTACCGTCATGATCGCCGCACTTGTCTCTATCACCGCCAACCTCGCCGCTGACATCGCTGCGATCCTTCTCAACCCGCGGCTCAGGACCGGTAAGACGATGGCTGAGATCGACATCACGCTTGCGCCCGCGGAGCAGAAGCGGCCTCGGCCTTTGGCTCTGTGGCGGCAAATGCCCTTGAGCTTCCGGATTGGCAGCGTGATCCTCGCCATTCACCTCTTTGTGGCGGTTACCGGTCCGTTCTGGGCACGCTATGGGTATTCGCAGATGGGGGCTGGCCCGCCGCTCTCGGGCATGAGCCTTGCCCATCCCTTCGGAATTGACCAATTGAGCCGCGATGTCTTCAGCCGTGTTGTGCATGGCAGCCACATCGTGATCCTGCTCGCGCTGTCGGGTACGCTTCTCGGCTTGGTTCTTGGGTCCATCATCGGATTGCTGTCGGGCTATGTCGGCGGCTGGGTCGACGAGGCCGTGCAACGGGTGCTCGAAGCCCTGATCAGCATTCCGTTTCTGGTCCTGGCCCTGATCGCCATTGCGGCGGCCGGCACCGACTATTCCGGCAATCCCGTCCTCATTGTCCTGGTCGTGGCACTGGTCTATGCGCCGCGCATCGCGCGTATGGCACGCGCCGCAGCGATTGACATTGCCACACGCGACTATGTCACCGTGGCCCGCCTGCGCGGCGAGAGCGCCTGGTCGGTGATGCTGCGCGAACTCCTGCCGAATGCCACCGGCGTGCTGCTGGTTGAATTTGCGCTTCGCGCCGGCTATGCGCCGGTGCTGATCGGGTCGCTGGGATTTCTGGGCTTTGGCCTGCGTCCACCGACGCCGGAATGGGGCCTCATGATCAGCGAGAACCGGTCGCTGCTCATCATTGCGCCCTCGACCGTGCTGGGGCCGGGCCTGGCACTTGCTTCGCTGGTCGTCGGTCTCAATCTGTTCACCGAAGGCCTGGCCCGGGTGCTGGGCCGGACCGTCAAGTTGGGAAACCAGTGATGGTGGAAAATCGGCAGGTCCTTGTGAAGGTGACCGATCTCACGGTCTCATATCGCCAGGGCAGCGGCTGGCATCAGGTGGTGGATGGGGTCGATTTTGAGATAGCCCGCGGCGAGGTCTTCGGGCTTGTCGGCGAGTCTGGCTGCGGAAAATCAACCGTGGCACTGCAGCTTCTGGGCTATCGTCATGCGGCAATGCGCACCGATCGCGGCAGCGTTGACCTTGAAGGAGTCGGCATTCTCAAACTCGGCCGCCTGGCGCTCAACGCTCTGCGCGGCAACACCGTGAGCTACGTGCCGCAGAATCCGACGACGGCCCTCAGCCCCGGCATGCGGGCCGGCGAACAGATAGGCGAATGCCTGGCTGCCCACCACTATGGTGATGCCGCGGCGTGCCTGGCGCGGACCACCGAACTCTTCGGTCTGGTTGGTCTTCCGGAGGCGCCAGACTTCGCCCGCCGCTTTCCGCACCAGCTCTCCGGCGGCCAGCAGCAGCGCGTCTGCATCGCCATGGCACTGGCCTGCGATCCGAAGCTCGTCGTCCTCGACGAACCGACCACGGGTCTCGATGTCACGACACAGGAGCAGATTGTCGAGCTTCTCGTCGATCTCCGGGAACGGTTGGCGATGTCGATGCTCTATGTGACGCATGATCTCGGCCTGCTGTCGCAGCTCGCGGATCGGATCGGAGTCATGTATGCGGGTCGCATGGTTGAGGTGGCGCCGGCGGCAGACCTCTTTGCCGATCCGAAGCATCCCTATACCCAAGGCCTCATCGGTGCCATTCCGCGCATCGACGATGTGACGCAGCAGCCATCACGGCCACTGCGCGGTCTGCTGCAACGCCAGTCACTGCCGAAAGGTTGTCCCTTCGCGCCGCGCTGCGATGCAGCTCAGCCGCGATGCTTTGATGAAGTTCAGGATCTCAAGCCATGTGGAGCGGCGCGAATGGCCGCCTGCTGGCGTGTGGACGAGATTGAGCCGCCGCTTGCCTTGACGCAGGGAGACCCGTCACGGCGGCCTGCGGCGGTGGATAGCTTACTCAACATCGACGCGGTGTCCATTGCCTATGGTCACGGTAAGCGCCGCTTCCAGGCCTTGCGGAACGTGTCACTCGATGTCCGGAAGGGCGAGACGGTTGCGTTGGTCGGTGAATCCGGCAGTGGAAAGTCCACTCTGGCGCGTGCCATTGCCGGTCTGGTGGAGCCGGTGTCGGGTTCAATCCGCTTGCAAGGCAGGGGCCTGGCGGCGAAAGTCAAGGCTCGAACCTCCGAGCAGCGCCGCCTGATCCAGTTCGTGTTTCAGAATCCCGACGCATCACTCAATCCGCGCGCCGCGGTGCGAACGGCGCTGTCGCGGCCCTTTGATTTCTACTTCCCGGATCGCGCATCGGAAGCCGGCGGGAGGGTCATTTCCACGCTCGCGGACGTGCGCCTCGATCAGGCCTATGCGCGCCGCTACCCAGACCAGCTTTCGGGTGGGGAACGCCAGAGGGTGGCGATCGCCAGGGCTTTGATCGCTGAACCCGCGCTGTTGCTCTGCGATGAAATCCTCTCGGCGCTTGATGTGTCGGTGCAGGCCAGCATCCTGGCACTTTTGCAGCGCCTCAAGACCGAGCGTGGAATTGCCATGCTGTTCATTTCACACGACCTCGCAGTCGTGCGCATGCTCGCCGATCGTGTCAGCGTTCTCTTCCGTGGCGACGTTGTCGAGTCCGGTTCTTGCGCCCAGGTTTTCTCCGCACCGTTTCATCCCTATACCCATGCCTTGCTCGAAGCCGTACCGGTGCCACGCAAGCGCCGCCGCCGCGGAACCGGCCGCCGGGCGGAAACCAGTTCGAGCCCGGCGGGTTGTGCTTATGCTGGCCGCTGCGCCTGGCAAATAGGAGCGATCTGCGAGACAGATGCGCCGCCCTGGCGGACGGCTGACGGCGGCCTCGCCATCCGGTGCCACCACAGCCTCGATGAACTGCATCACCGGGCCACCTGGCCGGGCGATTTCGCTACGCCAACTTAACTGAGGTCACGAAGATGAAGATTGCCAAGGTCGAGTGTTTTGTCTTGCTGGTGCCCGACTTCCGCGCCGACGCCTGTTCTTCGGCGCAGGACAATCTGGTGGTCAAGATTCATACCGACGAGGGGCATGTGGGGATCGGCGAGACCGACACCAATCCATGGGTCGCACGCGCCATGATCGAGGCGCGGGGCACGCATATCATGGGCCTTGGCCTCACCGAGATGCTCATGGGGCAAGACCCCACAGATGTCGAAGGCCTCTGGGAAAAGATGTATCGTGGTTCCGCCATGACGGGGCGGCGCGGTCTCGGCATCTGCGCCATCGGGGCGCTTGATATGGCACTCTGGGATCTGCGCGGGAAGATCGAAGGCAGGCCCTGCTGGCACTTGATGGGCGGTGCCACCAACCGGACGATCACACCCTATGCCTCGCTCTTGCCTGAGGGAGACGATCTTGAAACCTATGGCCGCGTCCTGCGTGAGCGGGCGCTGGCGGCGCAGAAGCTTGGATTCCGTGCGGCAAAGCTGGAAATCTGCCTCAAGGGACCTTACTCGCATAACTCCCTTCAGATCGCCGATGACCGCGAGTGTGCCCGCATGGTGCGCGACATCCGCAAGGCGGTCGGGCCGGAGATGACGCTGATGGTCGATGTGGCCTATGCCTGGCCTGACTGGAAGGAGGCGCTGCGGGCCATCGAGATGTTTGCCGGCGAGGATATCTATTTCGTCGAGACGCCGCTGCCTTCCGATGACGTCGAGGGTTATGCCAAGCTCTGTCATGCTTCGCCTGTCAAGATAGCACTTGGCGAGTGGCAGAACACGCGCTTCGAATTTCTCGAGTTCATGAATGCCAAGGCCATTGATGTCGTGCAGCCGGACGTCGGCCGCGTCGGCGGCCTGACGGAAGCCAAGCGCGTGGCCATGCATGCTCGCGACCGGGGCCTCGCGGTCGTGCCGCATTGCTGGAAGTCGGCCATTGGCATTGCCGCCTCGGTGCACCTTGCGGCTGTGGCGCCGACCTGCACCTTCATCGAATTCCTGCCGCGCGAACTTGCCGACTCCGCACTGCGGCGCGACTTGTGCAGCGTTGAGCTTCCGGTGGTCGATGGACGCATACCCTTGCCCACGGCGCCGGGCCTCGGTGTGACACTGAATGAAGAAGCACTCCAGAGATTCCGCGTTTGAAGAGGTTCACATGAAGATTGAAGCGATCGATTTTTTCTATCTGTCCATGCCGGTGGTGACCGATGCTGGAGACGGCAGCCAGGATGCGTTGCTGGTGCGTGTGGCAGCCGGCGGGCTGGTGGGTTGGGGCGAATGTGAGGCCTCGCCGCTGACCTCGATCGCGGCTTTCGTCTGCCCCATGTCGCATGGCGCCTGCAAGCCACTGCGAGACGTGGTGCTGGGACGAAGTCTCGATGGCCCCGGGGATATCGCGGCGTTGGCCGCAGCTGTCGAGATGGAATGCATGGATCTGCTTCAGGCAGCGCACACGTTTTCCGGAATCGAGATGGCACTGTGGGACCTGCTTGGCCGCAAGTGCGGCGCGCCCGTCTACGAACTCCTGGGTTACAAGACGGCCTATCCCAAGCTGCCCTATGCGTCGCAGCTTTTTGGCGACACGGCGGCCGAAACGCTCGCCGCGTGCCGCGCCGCGCGGGCGAGTGGTTTCCGGGCGGTGAAATGCGGCTGGGGTCCTTTCGGCCGTGGCAGTCTGAAGGATGACCGCGACCATCTGCAGGCGGCCCGCCAGGGCCTGGGACAAGACGGCATGCTGCTGATCGATGCCGGGCAGATCTTCCGCGAGGATGTCGAGGCCGCAACTCTGCGGATCGCGCTGCTCGAAGAGGTGAATGCCGGATGGTTCGAAGAACCCTTCCTTGGCGGGGCCTACGAAGCCTATGCCGCCCTGTCGCAGCGGCGCGGCACGGTGCGGGTCGCAGGCGGCGAGGCCTCGCACAATTTCCACATGGCCCGGCATTTGATTGACTATGGCAAGGTCGCCTTCATTCAAATCGACTGCGGCCGGATCGGCGGCCTGGCACCGGCCAAGCGCGTGGCGGATTATGCCGTGGCCCATGGTGTGACCTATGTGAATCACACCTTCACCTCGCACCTCGCACTCTGTGCCTCGCTCCAACCCTATGCCGGCCTCGAGGATCACGTGATCTGCGAATATCCTTTCGCGCCCAAGGCGGTGGCCTGGGAGATGAGTGAGACGCATCTCGTGCCCGATGCCAATGGCAACATCCATCTTCCGGGCGAGCCCGGTCTTGGCATTCGCATGAGCAGCAGCGGCATCCGGAAATATCTCGTCGATGTCGAGATTGCAGCAAAAGGCAAGGTACTTTACCGCACGCCGGGGCAGTTGGAGTGATCCCGGTGGCGCCGCACGGGAGGTTCTGTGTAAGCAACGATCGATTTGGAACTCTTTGTTCTGGGTGGCGGCATTGGCAGGAACAATTGAATCCAATTCGCTAGTGAACGAATAGTGGGCGTTGCTTTCCGGCGGTGACGGATGTTTTCAGACTGATTGATGTGCGGAGCGGGATTGTCTTGTCTGGACGGCCCGCAGCTGGCAAGTTGATTCTTGCGCTTGATGTGTTACGAGGCAAACTTGAACATGAGTCAAACTTTGCATGGCAAAACGGCTCTCCTTACCGGCGCGAGTTCCGGCATCGGCCGCGCGACTGCACGCTGTCTCGCGAAAGAAGGAGTCCGGGTGGCAATCACTGCCCGCTCGGCTGAGAAGCTCAAGGTCCTAGCCGCCGAACTTGGTCCGCAAACCGTCGTCGTCGCCGCGGATATGCTATGCCCGGCTGATGTTGACCGAATGGTCGCCGAGGCGATTTCAGGTCTTGGCCATCTCGACATTTTGTTTGCCAATGCCGGAGTCTATATTACTGGCGAGGTTGCCAGTCAGGATCCCGCCGCCTGGGATCAGCTTCTGACGATTAACGTCAATGCAGTGTTCCGGGCCGTGCGTGCGGCATTGCCCGGCATGCGGGCGCGCAAGTGCGGCGACATCATCGTGACGAGCTCGATCGCCGGGTATGAAGCTTTGCCCATGGAGCCAATTTACTCGGCCTCCAAACACGCCATTAACGCGTTTGTCTACGGTCTGCGCCGGCAGCTTATTCCAGACAATATTCGCGTTGGTGCCATTGCCCCAGGTACGGTGCTCAATGAGCTATGGGCAATCACCGAGGAGGCCGACATCGCTCGCCATGTCGCCGACCACACCGGCATCAGGTCCGAAGATGTCGCCGAGGCGGTGATGTTCATGCTCACCCGTCCGCCCCATGTAGCCATACGCGACATCGTCATCATGCCGCAGGCTCTGGATCTCTGAGAACGATCAGCCCCGGGAACGCTTCGCTTGAAAAAGCCAATGTTCCCGGGGCGTGCCTGGTATCAGAGGGCGGGAAGTGGCTCATAGGGATGGCCCAGGGATTTCTGAGTCATCTTGTCGAGTTCACCGCTCATCACTGCGGTATACAAGAACACGTTGAGCCAGTTGGCGAGGTTCTGTTCACCCATCCGCACGCCCATGTGGGCGGGCCCGCGGGCCAGCATGAACTTGCGGTCGAACTCCTTGCCGGCGTTCTGCTTCAGCAGTTCCTGCACGACAAGGCTGTTGGTGGCGATGAGTTCGGCTTGGCCGGAAAGATAGGCGGTGGCCGCCGTCGCATCGTCCTCGGTGCGCATGAAGTTGGCCTCGGCATTCATGCCCGTCAGGGTCATGTCCTGCGTCGTGCCCTTGGTTACGACGATCTTGTGGCTTCCCAGATCGGCGGCTGAACTGACGCCGAGGGATTTTGGGCCATATACGGCATCAAAGGTATCCGCATAGGGCGATGTGTAGGTTATTTGCTTGGCTCGTTCGGGCGTCATTCCCAGCGCGGCAATCACGATGTCGATTTTATTGGTGATGAGATAGGGAATGCGGTTCGCGCCGGTGATCTGCTGCAGTTCCACCTTGACGCCGAGCGCCTTGCCAATGCTTTCGGCAAGCTCGACATCCAGACCGACGGGATTGCGGTTGGCGTCTTGCGAACCAAAAGGCGGCACGTCCACCGGTACGCCGATCCGCACGACGCCGTTGGCGAGGATATTCGCCAGGTCGTCGGCCCGCGCCAATGCCGCGGCCGAGAATGTCATCGCCATCGCGGCGATGATCGTAAGCAGGCGTTTCATGTTACTTCTCTCCTTCTCTGTTGCTAGTGAAGCACGGCGGCAAGAAAGGTCTCGAGTTCGCGGGTCTTGGGGAGTGCCAGCGTATTCGCCGCCGGCCCCTCCTCGTGAATCCGGCCGCCATGCATGAAGACCACGCGCGAACCGAAGCGCCGCGCGAAACCCATTTCATGGGTGACCAGAAGCATCGTCATGCCAGAGCGCGCCATGTCCTCCAGTACTTTGAGAACCTCTCCGGTCAGTTCCGGGTCGAGCGCCGACGTGATCTCGTCGAACAGCATCAGCGCCGGCTGCATGGCGAGCGATCGGGCAATTGCCACGCGTTGCTGCTGGCCACCGGAAAGCTCATCGGGATAGGCGTCGAGTTTGTCTTCCAGCCCGACGCGGCGGAGGACTTCGCGGGCAATCTGCAGCGCTTGCTGTTCCGGCATGCCTTTGGCGACCATCGGCGCGAGGGTAATATTGCGCGCCACTGAGAGATGCGGGAACAGATTGTACCCTTGAAACACGATGCCGACTTTCTGGCGCAATCGCCGGAGATCGGTCTTGGGGTCGTTAACAATGGTGCCATCGACAACGATCCGTCCGGCCTGGATTGGCTCAAGTCCGTTCACGCACCGCAGCAAAGTGCTCTTTCCCGATCCCGAGCGCCCGATGATGGCGATGATTTCGCCCGCCTCGACGCGCAGCGAGATATTGTCGAGCACCCGGTTGGTGCCGAACGACTTTTCAACGCCGGTCATTTCAACGAGCGCCATGCAGCCTCCGCTCGAGCCGGCGGCTCAATTGGGTGAGCGGAAAACACATGAGGAAATAGAGAACCGCCACGGTCATGTAGACCGTAAACGGCTGGAATGTCGCCGCGGTCGTCGTCTGTCCTTCACGGGTCAACTCGACAAAACCAATGGTCGAAGCGAGCGAGGTATCCTTGATCAGTTGCACCAGGAAGCCGACGGTCGGCGGCGTGGCGACACGCAGCGCCTGCGGCACGATCACGTAGCGGAGCTGGCTAAACTGGCCGAGACCGAGAGAGGCGCCGGCCTCCCATTGGGTGCGCGGGATGGCCAGCAGGGCTCCCCGCCATATTTCTCCCAGATAGGCGCTGGCATAAACCGACAGGGCGCAACTGGCTGCCGTCCATGGCCCCACCGGAAAGCCGAATATGGCAAGACCGAAATAGAGCCCGAATATCCAGACGAGAAGGGGCATGCCCTGAACCAGTTGGGTATAGGCGGCACCGGCAAAGCGAACCGGCGCCAGCCGGCTGAAGCGCAGCACCGCCACGGCAGCGCCGATCAGCGCCCCACCGGCAAACGCCACCGCGGAGAGCGCCAGCGTCCAGCGCAGGGCCGCAACCAGAAACATCACGTCGATCCAGGCGAACTGTCTGATCATCGGCGGCCGAAGGCCCCCTGGTAGACCAGCGCCAGGCCGGCGCGGCAGGTCAATGCCAGCGTGAGATAGACGATGCCAATCACGGCATAGACTTCGAAATCCCGGAACGTCCGCGACTGAATGATGGACGCGGTGTGGAAAAGGTCTTCGACCGAGATCAGGGAGACGACGCTGGTCGCCAGCAGCAGCAAGGTGAACTGGCTGGACAGCGCTGGAAACATCATTTTCAGCGCCGGAACCAGCACCACGTGCCGAAACACCTGGTAACCGGACAGGCCGAGCGCATGTCCGGCCTCGATCTGGGTGCGCGGAACCGCCTGTAGCCCGGCCCGCACGATTTCCGTGGCATAGGCCCCCACGTTGACAATCAGTGCGACGACGGCGGCGACAGGTGCGTCCAGCCGCAGGCCGATCTGCGACAATCCGAAAAACACGATGAAAAGTTGTATCAGCAAGGGTGTGTTGCGGATGGCTTCGACATAGGAAGTCACCACCAGCCGGAGCGGCGGCCGCGCATAAAGCTGCACCGAGGCTCCCACGATGCCGATCATAAGGCCGCCTGCCATGGCGGCTACCGCCAGCAGAAGCGTCACTCCCACACCGTGCAGAAGTGCCGGCCAATAGGCCAGAACGTCGCGAAATTGGAACACGTAAGTCACGCGTTCGCTCCCCTCTTGCGGCCCCCGGCCAGGTGCCCCGCTCCCGCATTGCGTGCCAATCAACCATTCGGTATTTGCAAATTTTCTCACTTACACGTAAGTCAGTATCCGGCTCATGTCAACCGGGGTCTTAAGGCGCTTATCGTGAAAGGAGCGAATGATGCGACGCAGAATTTCCTCAGGGTCTGACTACGAGAAGCGCATCGGCTACTCGCGTGCGCTGGTCGCCGGTGACTGGGTGTTCGTCTCCGGAACGACCGGCCGCGATCCCGACACCGGAGCAATTCCCGAAGATGCCGTGGAGCAGGTGCATTTGTGTTTTCGCACCATCAACTGGGCGCTCGAAGAAGCCGGCTCATCCTTCGCGGACGTCGTCCGCATGCGAATCATCATGACCGATCCCGCCGATGAAGCCGCGATCGCACCGGTGCTTGGGCACTACCTCATGCCCATCGGCCCGGCGCTGACGATCTGCGTTGCCGCCTTGCTCGATTCACGGCTCAAGATCGAAATCGATGTCACGGCGCTGAAGCTGCGCGGCGCGAAATCCGCTGGCTAACCTCCGCGCGGCAGGCAGTTGCGCGCTCAACGCGAATGGCGCTTGCGTCCCGAGGTTGCCACGTTGGCCGCCGCTTTCTTGTGGCCGAAGGCGCTCATCAAGATGCGCGTGAACGCGGCATAAAGCTGCTCCAGCCGGTCGAAGTCCCCGGCATCCTGGGTGATCGGGCCGGCGCTGTTGGCGATACTGACAAGCTGCAACGCAACATCGTCCACTGGCGTCAAACTGCTCAATTCTTTGCGCGACACGGCATCCTCGATGGCGCTGGTGATGCTCGCGTGGAGCTCGCGGCCGAACTGCTGCAACGCCAACCTGCCCTTGGCGGTGAGCACGTCACTGTCCTGCCGCATGCGGGCGATCAGGCTCCACGGCCGGCCCTTCTTCGATGCGGTATTGTACTTTGCGTAACGTTTGCGGCTGTAGTCGACCATCGCGTCGATCTTGCCCGTGAAAGTCTTGTCGGGTGCCGTCCAGATGCCTTTCAGGGCGGTCAGCGTGGCCTCGACATAATCCTCGAGCACTTCCTCGACGAGACGTTCCTTGTTGCCGAAATGGTAATGGATGTTGGCACGCGTGGTGCCCAGCAATTTGGCTAAACCGCCAAAACTGACACCCCGATAGCCATGCTGGATCAGCAAGTCCAAGGCCAGCATTTTGACGCGCTCCCGCATCGGTGATTCTCCCGTCTGCCAAATTGCTTAGATGATATTGCAGAGAAATGCGCTTCCCCGATGGTTTGGTCATCTGGTCCACGTCCAGCCAAGATGCGATCGCCCTTTTTCGCGCAGTACAATGGCTCAATTCCCGCCGGCAGCATCGAGCGATTTGATAAATCGGTCGGCATCAGCCTCGGTATTGAACACATGTGGACTGACCCGAATGGCGTCGCCGCGAATCGAAACAAACACATTGTCGGCCCGCAATCTCCCGGCCAGGCCGGCGGGCAGCCCATTTTCCCGGCGAAGACCAAAGAGATGTGGAGATCTCATACTGGCCTCCGCGGCTCGATATCCGAGTCGGGAGGCTCCGGCAACAATGGCCTCGGAAATTGGAGCAATCAGCCGCTGAATTTCCGCCACCGACCAGCGCGCCAGCATTTCCAGCGCCGTGATCGACATGGGTACCGTGATGAAATTGGCACGTTCGGCGGTGTCGAAGCGGCGCGCTCCGCGGGCGTAGCCGGTGAGATGCTGCAGCTTGCCTTCGTGGTCTTCGGCTCCCTGGCGGTTGAAGTAATGCTCCTCGAAAGGAAAGCCGCCCTGGCGTTTCGGGGCGACATACAGGAATGCAAAGCCATAGGGGCAAAGGAGCCACTTGTACGCGGAGCAGACGATGTAGTCCGGCTGAAGGC
>JANPCA010000404.1:0-15781 GCA_031430715.1 Hyphomicrobiales bacterium
GCAGCGCCAGCGCGCCACCAAGCACGTCCACATAGGTCTGGCCGATGGCCTTGAAGATCATGTCGGCGGCGAGATCGAAACTCTCTCCCGTCCCCTCCAGCTTGCCCTTCACCTCACGCGTATATTCGCAGCGCAGGCCCACCGCCTTGCCATCCCTGACCAGGACTTTCTTTGGGCTAACCCAATGCTTGATCTTGACACCCTTGGTCTGCGCCAGAGCCTGTTCATAGGCGCTGGCCTTCATCTGCGAAGGCCCGCGGCGGTAGAGAACGGTCACGTCCTCGGCCCCCAGCAGCTTCGACTGCACGGCGGCGTCGATCGCCGTCATGCCGCCGCCGATCACCAGCACGCGCCGGCCGACCGTAAGCTTCGACACATCCTTTGCCTGGCGGAGTATCGCGATGTAATCGACGGCATCCTCGATCCCGGGAACCTCCTCGTCCTTGGCGCCCAGCGCATTCACGCCCTGCAGGCCCAGCCCCAGGAATAGGGCGTCGAAATCCTTCTGCAAATCCTTGAGCTTCAGCTTGGCGCCGAGCGCCATGCCGTGCTTCACATGGATGCCGCCGATCGCCAAGACGAAGTCCACTTCCTTCTGTGCGAAGTCATCGACCGATTTATAGGCGGCGATGCCGAATTCATTGAGGCCGCCGGACTTCTTGCGCGCCTCGAAAATCGTTACCTCATGGCCATGCATGGCCAGCCGGTGGGCGCAAGCCAGGCCCGCAGGGCCAGCTCCCACCACCGCCACACGCTTGCCGCTGGACTTGGCCCGCGCGTAGGGATGTTTTCCTTCCGCCATCGCCTGGTCGGTGGCATGGCGTTGCAAGAGCCCGATCTTGACCGGCTTTCCTTCCGCCTCCTGGCGCACGCAGGCCTCCTCGCACAGGGTCTCCGTCGGGCACACCCTGGCGCACATGCCGCCCAGAATATTCTGATCGAAAATGGTCATGGCCGCGCTCTTGGGATGCCCGGCTTGAATCTCGCGGATGAACAGCGGAATGTCGATCGAGGTGGGACAGGCCCGCATGCAGGGCGCGTCGAAGCAGAAATAGCAGCGGTCGCTTTCGACCAGCGCCTCGTGAGCATCAAGCGCTGGGTGCAGGTCGGCGAAGTTCGCCGCATATTGAGCCTTCGAAAGCCGCTTGCCCGAGACATCGGGACCGCCACGTGCCGCCATCGGTGCTTCCTCCTGAAGCGCAGTCTTGCCGAGCGCTGAAGATTACAGATTTTGTTCAAACGGTCAAATTTTGAATGGCGCCGCAACCCCCATTTGCACCAAGGCTGTTATTCCCCGGGCAATGCCAGTAAGATTTGAATCGGAACGGATGACCGGCAAGGGAAAACATTGGTGACGGAACTGGAAATCAGCCATGACAACGGCGGCGGGCGCTCGACGGCGGTTCAATTGCGCCGCAGCAGTTTCCGCAAGAGTGCAGAGGGCCGCGAAGTGGTCATCGTGCTGGGCATGCACCGCAGCGGCACGTCGCTCCTCTCCAACGTGCTGCACCTGCTCGGCGTCGACATGCTCGACCAGCCGGTCCACGTGAGCGCCAAGAACCAGACGGGTTTCTGGGAGCGCCAGGACATCGTGGCGCTTCATGACGAGATTCTGGGCGCCCTGAACGTTCCGGTGGGCTCGCCCGCCCATGCCATTCCCTTCGCGCCCGGCTGGTGGCGCTCGCCTGAAATCAGGTCCCAGAAAAAGAAGCTCCGCGACCTGGTGGCCGAGCACCTATCGCAAGTCAGAAGGCCCTGGGGCTTCAAGGACCCCCGCACCTGCCGCCTGCTGCCGCTGTGGGGCGAAATCCTCGAGGAACTCGACGTCAGCCCGCGCTTCGTCTGGGCGGTCCGCCACCCGGCCGAATCCTCCCTGTCGATGTCGCGGAAAAGCCCGGTGCTGCGCCCCCTTCCCGTGCCGCAGTCGGAAGTCATGTGGCTCGCCTATAATTACGACGTCCTGCGCTATGCCGGCCGCCACTGGCCGATCATCGTGCCCTATGACGCCTGGTTCGAGGACCCCATGGCGCTGGCCTCCGAACTGGGCCGCGAGCTCGATCTGATCTGGCAGGGTTCGGACGACGAACTCGACATGGCGCTTGGCTCGCTCATTCACCGCGAACACCGCCATCACTGGGTGAAGGACCAGAAACTGCGCTGCGGCGTCGGGCTTTCGGAAGATCTCTATCGCGGCATACTGCGCATCAGGGCCGAACCCGCGACGGAAACCGGTGAAGCCCTCATCGCGCCGCTGCAATCGCTGTTCGGCGCCGTCCAGCCCTTCGCCGTGGAAGCCCGCGAGGTGAAGCCCCTCAAGGAAGAAAACCAGCGCCTCGAACAGGATATCGAGGGCCTGAAGGCGGCGCTCGATGAAAGTGCGGCGCTCACCGCCGCCCTGCGCGAGGCCGAAAGCCTTTTTCAGTCCGATGCTGGCGCCCTGAAGAACGGTCTCCTGGAATCGCAAGAGCGGCTGGAAGCGTTTCAGTCCGGCGCCGCCGCCGAAATCGAAGGCCTGAAGGATGGGCTCAGCGAGGCTGCCGCCCAGCTCCTGAGCCTGAGAACCGAAAACGAAACCCTGCGCCATGACCTCCGCCTGGCCGGACAGGACCATGAGGCGGCCCAGAACAGCGCCGCCGCGAGTTTGATGGCTCTGGGCGGCGACCGCGACCAGCTCCTGGACGCGCTCGCCGTGGCGCAAGCCCGGATCGAGGAGGAAAGATCGCAAGCCCCGGCGCGCGAAGCCAGCCTGGCCGCGGTGACGGCGGACCGCGAAACGCTTCGCACCTCGCTCGCGGCCGCGTTGAAGAAACTTGAATCGTTCCGCAGCCAGCTGGCGGCCGCCAATACCGCCCAGGAGGCGCTGCGGGCCACCCTATCCGGCGCCATGGCCGAGCGTGACGCTCTCCAGGCGCAGCTTGCCGTGGCACTTGGCGACCTTGAGGCACGGGCATCCGAACTCGGCGGCGCGCGGCAGGATATCGAGGCCGCCGCCGCCCTGCAATCGTCACAGCAGGCCGAACTCAAGGACGTGTCGGCCCAGCGCGACGCAATCCATACCCAATTCGAATCGAGTGCCGCGGCGCACAGCGCGCTGAAAACGGAATTCGCGGCCGCCACGAAAAAACTGGAGGCTTTCCGCGGGTTGCTCGCCACGGCTTCCGCGGCCCAGGATGCATTGAATGCCAATCTCGCCCAGGTCTCGGCCGCCGGGGACACGGCCCGCGCCGAACTGGCATCCAGCATCGCCGCCAACGAAACATTGAACAGGGAAAAGGAAGCCCTGTCCGCCGAGTTGGATGCGCTGCGCGGCGAACGGGACTTAACCGCCGCGGCCCTCGCGGACTTGCGCAAGGACCACGCGGCCGCCAACCGGAAGCTCGCCTCGTTCCGCACCCAACTGGCCGAAACCGCCACCGCCCGGGGGGCGCAGGACGCCGAGATTGCCCGCCTGTCCGGCGAACGCGATGGCCTGCATGCCGAGCTTGCGGCCAAGAGCGATGCCGTGACGGCCCTGGAGCGGCTTGACGCGGAACGCGGCGCCGAAATGGACGCGCTGCAACAGGCCTTGCTGGCCGCCCGCGCCGCCCATGATGCTCTGTACACGGATCATCTCGGCCTGTCGGAAGACCGTGACCAGCTGCAAGCCAGGCTGACCGAAGCGGGTGCTGCCTTCGAGACGTTGCGGAAGGACCATGCCGGCGTGACGGGAGAACGGACGGCGCTGCGGGCCGATCTGCTCTCCGCCCGGTCAGCCCAGGAGTCGCTCCTCGAGAATCACTCCGCCCTGACCGGCGAGATCAAAATCCTTCAGGCCGCGCTTGCCTCTTCCGCCGCGGTGAACGAGACACTGCGCAACGGCCATGCCGCGCTGGCGGCGGACCGCGATGGGGTGATGGCGGAACTTCACGCCGCGCGCGCCGCCCATGAGTCGCTCTCGGCGAATCACTCCACCCTGGCCGATGAGCTGAATGCCGTTCAAGCCGCCCTCGCCTCCGCCACCGAAACGAAAGAGGCCTTGGAGAATGACATAGCCGAAGGGACGGCGGATCGCGAATCACTGATGGCAGAACTTCTGTCCGCCCTCGCCGCCCACGAGTCCCTCTCGGAAGATCATTCTGCCTTGACGGGTGAACGCAACGCTCTTCGAGCTGCGCTCGCCGCCTCCAGTGCCGCCAACGAGTCGTTTCGCAACGGCCAAGCCGCGCTGGCGGCGGACCGCGATGGGGTGATGGCCGACCTTCTGTCCGCCCGGGCCGGCCATGATGCTCTGTCTACGGAGCATTTTGTGTTGGCCAAAATGCGCGATGCGCTGCAGGCCGAACTTGCATCCATGGCCGCCGCCGGCGCCTCGCTGCGGGCCGAAAGCGCCGCCCAGATCGCCGAGGGTGATGCGCTGCGCCAGGAGTTGCAAACCGTCAAGGCCGCGGCGGCGGCCGGGCGCCAGGCCGACGGCATGCTGCGTCATGAGTACGAGCAATTGAAGAGCAGCTTGAGCGCCCTGCGCGGCACGCTGCGCGGCGAGCGTGAGGCGCATGCCGAGGCGCTGCAAGGGCTGCTTGGTAACAAATCTAATCAAATGTTGACACCCGCCGCCAAGTCCGGACGGGCCGGGCAAGCCGATCGTTGACTTGTCAATCGCGGGCGCCGGCCCCCACAAATTGCCGCTTGATCTTTATGGCCCCTGCCCTAAAGGCTGGTGACGGCAGCCAGATCATCCACAGTGCGGAGCACATGAAAGATGCAGAATCTTAAAATTTTCGTCGGTTACGACAGCCGCGAGGATATAGCATGGCAGGTTTGCCGCCATTCGATCAGCCGCCATGCCTCGAGCCGCGTCGGCATTCATCCGCTGAAACTCACCACGCTGCGCGAACTGGGGCTGTATACGCGCGCCGCCGACAATGCCGCGACCGAGTTTTCCCTGTCGCGCTTTCTGACACCCTATCTCGCGGCCCATGACGGATGGTCGATGTTTGTCGACTGCGATTTCCTGTTCACCAGGGACATTGCCGAATATGCCGCGCTGGCCGATCCAAGCAAGGCTGTTTATGTCGTGCAGCATGATTATGTGCCGGCCAATACCGTCAAGATGGATGGCCAGGCGCAAGCCGCCTATCCGCGCAAGAACTGGTCGTCCTTCATGCTCTTCAACGGCGCCCATCCGGATGTAAAGGGGCTCGTGCCCGCCACCGTCAACAGCCAGCCGCCGGCCTATCTTCACCGCTTGCATTGGGTGAAGGATGACTCAAGCATCGGCGCCTTTCCCCTCGAGTGGAATTTCCTGGTCGGCGAATACGAGAAGCCCGCGGCACTGCCGATGGCCATCCATTATACCAATGGCGGCCCCTGGTTCGAGAACTGCCGGTCTGTCGACTATGGCAATCTCTGGACGGCCGAGCGCGACCTCTATCTCAAGTCCGTCTGACATGCGGGCAGTAACACTTGGGTCCGTCTCGTGAAGACGGTGCTGGTCACCGGTGGCGCGGGCTTCATCGGCTCGCATCTTGTGCCGCAACTTCTCGCCGCGGGGTTCGCCGTGCGCGTGCTCGACACGCTCTCAGTCCAGATTCATGGCGAGAGGCCCGTAAGCCTTGGCTGGTTGAACGGCACGCCGCATCTCGAATTCATCCGCGGCAGCGTGACCTCGCCCGCTGACCTCGAGCGCGCCCTCGAAGGTGCCTCCGCGGTCGTGCATCTGGCATCGGAAACCGGCACCGGCCAGTCCATGTATGAGATCGCCCGCTACACGGATGTCAACGTGCAGGGCACAGCCCTCCTCATGCAGCACCTCGTCAACGCCAGGAACAGAACCGTCGAGCGCTTCGTCCTCGCCTCCAGCCGCTCGGTCTATGGTGAAGGGACTTATGTCCGCAAGGGCGAGGAGGACGGCCAGCGCCTGACTCCGCCCGCCCGCAACGCCGCCATGCTGAAGGCCCGCCAATGGGAACCCGTCTGTCCGCACACCGGGCAGGAGCTGACCGCCGTTCCGACCCGCGAGGACGACCGCACAGCGCCCTCCTCGATCTATGCCGCGACCAAGCTGATACAGGAGGATCTGGTGCGCATCGCCTGCGACAGCAGCGGCACCGGATACGCTTTGCTGCGCCTGCAGAATGTCTATGGCGAAGGCCAGTCGCTCAACAATCCCTATACCGGCATCCTCTCGGTGTTCTCGACCCGCATCCGCCGCGGCCTGGTGCTGCCCATCTTCGAGGATGGCCAGGAGAGCCGCGACTTCGTGCATGTCTCCGATGTGGCGGCGGCCTTCGTCGCGGCCCTTGCAAGCGAACGCCCGGTGAACGCGGCGATCAATGCCGGCAGCGGCGTCGCCTCGCCGGTGATCGAGGTGGCGCGCGCGCTTGCCCGCGCCTTCGGGGCCGAAGCCAATATCGAGGTCACCGGACAATACCGCCTGGGCGACATCCGCCACAACAGCGCCGATATCACCAGACTGAAGTCGCTCTTGGGGCTCACCCCGCGCATCGGCCTCGACGAGGGCCTCCGCCGTTTCGCGGACTGGGTTCGCCATCAGCCCCTGCCGGAAGACCGCCTGGCCGAAGCCAACGCCGAATTGCGGCGCCGCGACATGATGGGCTGAGTGTGACGGCCAGCGTCCACTGTTCCGCAAATTCGACGATAGGCTCCCGAATGACCGACAACATTGTTCTCCTTGCATCCTATCCCAAAACCGGCAGTACCTGGATGAGAAAGCTGATTGCGGAAATGCTTGTTGTTGATGGCGACGGGTTCGAGATCATTCCCTCATTTTTCAAAGTGTTTCCGGAAATTTCACCGCAATTCATGCTTCGTGGTTCGGTTTGTAGGCTGATTAAGACCCATCTGCATCCGGAGCATGAAACCTTTGGATTGTTTCAGGGTTCCCTCAAGGCCATCTTGTCTATCAGGCGCCATCCGCTGGACATTCTCCTGTCGTCACTCAACTATGCGTGCATGAAAGAAAACGCCGCAAGTTTCATAGGCGGGAGAGTCAAGTCGGTTGAGAGCATCATCGCTGACGGAGAGTTCCGGCACTACATTGACCAATTCCTCGATACCGATGGCTTCCCCTTCTATTCCGGCCAGTGCGGTGCGTTTTCGGCATATCAGAGACGATGGCGGGCGGCTGGGGAAATCACACCATATCTTGAAATCTGTTATGAAGATATGGTCGCGGATCCTGCCGCCGCAGCCAGGAGCATCTTGACCTTCCTGGGCCTGCAACTCTCCGACATTCAAATCCGGAAAGTATTGAAGAACGTGGCTTGGCGCACCCGTCAAAACGGAAAATTTTTCTGGCGCCGCCGTGCTTATAATTATGAGGAGCTTCTTCCCGGCGAACTATCCTCGGACTTCAACGTGCGTTACAAGCCCGTTCTGGACGAGCTTGGATACGGGAGCCGGACACCGGGTGAATGAGTGAGTTGAAAACCGCATGATGGAACCGCGAAAAGTACTGCTGATCGGCGATAGCCACATTTACGCGATTCAGGCGGCCCTGGCCAAGAAGGCCAAGGTTCCGCCGGGCTTCAGCTTCGAGGCATTGCGGGTAGGGTCGCACAAGAACACCAAGGTGAAAGGGGACGTCACAATCGACGGCGCGATTGAAAAGGTGAAATCACTTTCCGCCAATGATGTCTTTGTGACGTTGCTGCGCGGCAACGAGTTCAACTCCGTCGGGTTGATCCAGCATCCGCGGCCATTCGATGTGATGATGCCGGGAGAGACTGCCAACCAGATGCAGCACGGCGCGGAGATCATTCCGGTGCAAACCTTACGGGCGTTTTTTACCACAAGCCTGGTCAGCGGCTATGGCAAGTTACTATTGAAGTTGAAGGGCAGTTGCGCCGCCCAAATGGCATGCCTGACGTCACCAGCGCCGAAGGAAGATGCCGAACACATCAAGAGAGGCGCGGAAACGTATTTCCGCGATCTCGGCATCAGTGAGATCGGGGTGACGCCAGCACCGGTGCGGCTCAAATTGTGGACGCTGCAACAACAGGCGCTCGAGGCCTTCTGCGGTGCCAACAATATCGCTTATCTTGATAATCCGGCGGATGCCCGGGACGAGGCGGGATTCCTGAAACGTAAATATTATGCCGGTGACGCGACACATGGAAACAAGGAGTATGGCTCGCTCGTCCTGTGGCAGATCGCTTGCCAGATGGCAATGCAAGGGTGATAGTGTTGCCTGACTGATACTGTATGGCACAGATAGAGCGAGAGATGAGAGGTACGACAGCCGGGACTGCTAACCTGCCGCACTCCGGAGAACGAAGCGGTGGTCCTAGGAAAATATTGATCGTCGGCAACAGCCATACCCGAATGATCAAGGCGGCCTTGGCAACCCGTGCTGGGCCGGGAATGCCGGCCGGTGACGTTGAAGTCTGTTGGTTGAATTTGGGCGCCAAGAGTCATTTCGGCGATACATCGCGCGAGGACGCGATGACCAAGGTGAGGAGCCTTGAGGTTTCCGATCTATTGGTTATGAGTTTGATCGGAACGCTGCATAACTTGATCGGGCTGTTCGAGCACGAAAGCCCGTTCTCATTGGCGATGACGACCAATGATCCGCCTGAAACGTCAGCGGGCCGGCAGATCATTCCCCGGAACGTCATGTCAGAGGTGTTCAAAGACTACGCCGAACGAACTCCGGTGTTTAAGCAGTTGGCCGGGGCGGCGCGCTGCCTGGTGGTGCATTTCTGTCCACCGCCGCCCAAGGAGGGTTTTGCCGGAAGCGGCAAGTCGCGGATCGTCGATGGGGTTGCGGTGCAGCTTGAGTATGCGCCGAAGTATAGCCGGTTGGCGCTGTGGAAGCTCGAAGAGCAGGTGGTTGCGAATTATCTTTCCGGCCTCAATGTCCACCACTATCCGGTGCCGCTGATCGCCGCGACGCCGGAGGGGTTCTTGTCACCCGCCTATCATGCCAATGATGCGACCCATGCCAACGCCGCGTTCGGCGAACTGTTGTTGCAGGATTTCGAGCGCATGTTGCATGGCTTGCCGCGAAGTCCGTAGAATGGAACTGCTGGAGTAAACATGGCCGATCATCCCTATCGCGCGCTGCCGCCCAAGGCGTTCTGGCGCAAGTCCGTGGCCGGTGTGGTCATGGCCGAAGTCGATCCGGTGGGCGTATTCAAGCTCCGCATTCAGCCCGAGACCAGGGTGGCGACCGCCGGCAGCTGCTTTGCGCAGCATATTGCGAGGCACCTGAAGACATCCGGCTTCCGCTATTATGTCGCCGAAGAGGGGCATCCGATCGTGCCGCAGGCGATCCGCGACAAGCATAATTACGGAGCCTTTTCGGCGCGCTACGGCAATATCTATACCGCCCGCCAACTGCGCCAGCTGATGGAGCGCGCCTATGGCCGGTTTATTCCCGCCGAAGCGCCGTGGATCGAGCCAGACGGCACGGTGCGCGATCCCTTCCGGCCCACGGTGCAACCCGGCAATTTCGTCTCCGTGGCCGAGATGGAAATCGACCGCCAACAGCACCTCGCGGCGGTGCGCGCCATGTTCGAGACGCTCGATGTCTTCGTGTTCACCCTAGGCCTCACTGAATGCTGGAAAGCCCGTGCCGATGGCGCCGTCTTTCCGCTTTGCCCCGGCGTCGAGGGCGGTGTGTTCGATGCCTCGCGCTATGTTTTCGAAAACCAGGAGGTGACGGCGGTCGTGGCTGACATGGGGGCCTTCCTGGAAGCCCTCCGCCTTGTCAATCCGTTGGCCCAGGTGATTCTCACGGTGTCCCCTGTCCCGCTCATGGCCACCGCGGCACCCGAAGGCCACGTCCTCTCGCAGACCATTTATTCCAAGTCCGTGCTGCGCGTCGCCGCCCAGATGATCTGCGACACCGTGCCGGGCGTGCATTATTTTCCGTCCTACGAGATCATCACCGGCGCCTTCAACCGCGGCCGCTATTTTGCGGAAGACCTGCGCAATGTCACCGAGGAGGGCGTGGCCCACGTCATGGGCCTGTTCCTCAGCCATGCCGCGGGAATAATGTCCGCCACACCGCCCGCCGCCCGCCGTACTTCACAAGCCGAAGAGGCAACCGATGCCTTCGCCAGGCACGCCGCCGAATTCGTCGAAGTGGAATGCGACGAGGTGGCGCTTGATGCCGGTTAGGCGGAAGTACCGGCCCTTGCCTTCGCCACTGCCAGAACCTCCAGAACCTGGGCCCGCAGGGCGTCCAGCGTGTAGTCCGTCTCCAGCCTGGCGCGGGCCCGGGCGATCATTTCGCGGCGCTTTGCGCCATTGACCAGAAGGCCGCGGATGGCACCGTACCAGTCGCCGCCCTCGGCCACCAGAAGCCCCGCCCCATCCGCCGCGGCCCGGTGATAGACCGGCAGATCCGAGGCCACCACCGCCATGCCGGCACTGGAATATTCCACCCACTTGGTGTCGGCCTTGCAGCGGTTGAAGTCATTGTCCTCGAGCGGCGCCAGCCCGATCCACCAGCCGAGCGACTGCAATTTGTGGATGAAGCCCGCGTAATTGAGATCGGCCTCGTGCCTCATCACGCGGTTGCCGAAACGCGCCAGCTGATCTGGCATCTGGATGCTGCCGAAGAGCTCAAAGCGCAGGATCGGGTGCTCATCCATCAGCCGCTCGATGGCTGGCAGGATCATCACCAGGTCGTTGAAGTGGCTGGCGGTTCCCATGTAGCCGATGATCGGGCTGGCTGAGACCATCGGCTGCGGCAGCGTATCCGGATCGACCGCGCAATAGATCGTGCCGGAGACGATCTTTTCGTTGCCGCGGAGGCCGCTCAATGCCGCCTTCAGCGGCGCGGTCGAAGCATAAATCAACCCGGCCGCCGTCATCAGGTGGCGCAAGGCCTGCTGCCGCTCGCTGTTGTTGTAGGCGCCGGACTTTTCGGCTCCGATGCTCGGCGGTACATTCAGAAGATCATCGTCGATGTGATAGATGCTGGCGATGCCATCCCGGGCCGCGCGTTTCAACAAAACTTCGGCACTCAGCTGGCTGCACCGCGACAAGATCAAGTGAGTTGGATCGAAATCCTTATAGATTTTTTCCAGCGGCGATGGGAACTTCGAGCAGTTCACCAGTGCGACGGCCGCCTGGCGGCAATCAATCAGCGGCAAGAATGGCAACAGAAAACTGATATATTGGGTGGCGGTGATCTTGTCGGCGACCACCAGCAGGCGGATGGAAGCCACACCGGCTTGTGACACCTGCAGGCCCATCGGAGTGTCATTCGCCATCATGTCATAACAGCCGGGTTTCGGCTGGTGAAGCCAATGCGGCCAATGTTCCGCGCGGCGCATGCGGCCATTGTTCCGAACCGCCCTTTGCCTTCATCCGCATCGCCTGATCGAAGACCGACATGACCTGCGCCCGGAGTATCGGCACGTTGTAGTCGGCCTCGACCCGGCGCTGGGCCTGCTCCACCATCGCATAGCGGATATCGGGATTGTCCGTGAGGTGCTCCATGGCCTCCAGCCATTCATCGTCGCGCAGCAGCATTCCGCATCCGCCGCTGCAGCAGCCATCGTAGACCATGCCAGCGGTCGCCAGAACGGCGGCGCCCACGGAAGTGTATTCGACCCATTTGGTGTTGGCTTTCACGATGTTGAACGGCGTGCGGGCCAGCGGGCATAGTCCGATATCCCAGTTGCGCCCGGCGAAAACCCGGAGGAACTCCTCATAATTGCGAACCGGTTCGAGCACTGTCACCCGGCTGCCGAACTCATCCAGCGAGTCAGGCCGCGGAATCGAACCAAACAGCTCAAATTCGATTTCGGGGTTGCGCCGCAGGTAGCGGACCAGGCTGGGCAGGACGATCTGAAAGTCGTGGGCGTGATCGAAACCCATGTAGCCGATGCGCTTTACCGGCCTCGGGTCGGCTCGATTGATGATGTTACCGGAGCAATAGATCTGGCCGGCCAGCATGCTGGTCCGGTAGCCGAGCTGGCGGAACCGGAGCTTCAACTCCCGCGTCGAACAATAAACAAGTTCGCACCCGCGCAGGAAGCAGTCGACGGAGCCGAGCCGGTTGGGATGATTGTGGGCGGTATACTTGACGTGTCCAATTTCTGGCGGAATATTGAGCAGGTCGTCATCGACATGATAGACGACCGGCACATCACGCGAATTCGCCCAGTTGAGAACTTCAGCCGCCGCTGGCCCGCTGTAACGGCAAGCCACGATGATGTCGGGTTCGAATTTCTCAAGCTTCTGCCGCACGAGGCTGGCGAATTGCTGACTGCGCTTTGCGGCGGTGCTGCGGAGTGCGGCGGGCAAAAGCGCAACGGCATCGGAAATCTCTATCTCGGTGACGATCTCGTGGTCGATCCGCCGCGATTCAAAGTGTGGCGCCAGTGGCTTCAGGAATGAAAGCTGCAGTGTTGGAAGCGGACCATTGGCGATGAATGTGATCCGGCGCGGCATTGCGGGATCAGGCTGGCCGGATGTCTGAATGCCGCCAATGCTGGTCGTGCCATTGGCCAGTAGACTAGCGAAGCGGCGATAGACGTCCTTGCTGTCGACCGGCATTGACAGTCTGTCGACAAAGCGCTGTTGCTGTTCGAGGATATGATCGCGGCGCAGCACCGCATCACGCGCGAAGGCGAACCAGTCGGCGGCTGTGCTGATCGGCGTCAAGCCATCATAATTCGAAGCATCCATGATGCCTTCTGCGTCGCGCCAGACGGCCACCGGAATGCCGGCGAAAACCATATCAAGCGCCACCGTCGAGGGTGCTGAAACGCCAAACGCGTAGGCCGACAGATCGACCTTATACATGGGCTTGGTATTGAGGACGACATTGCCGGGAAGCGTGACGTTGTTTTTTACCACATACATGCCACCGGGATGTGGCCGCAAGTTGACGGTCTGGCCGAACTCCGCCAACCGGTCGCAGAAGTGCCCAAAATTGTCCATGAAAGACTTGCCGAAATCGCCAGTGGCGCGCATCCGCACCGAGTGCAGGTTCTCGCAGACGAGGCCACCCGATACAGGCGCATTGCTGCCGGGCTTGACGGCGTTGAGAACCAGGGTTGGACCTGAGACATAGAGCTTCGAGCGCTCCGAGGCGGCAAGGGACGTCAGCGATGCGCCATCGCACCAACCGCAAATGACATCGGCCGCGAACTTGATGTTGCGGCCATGGGCGATGATGTGCTCGCGATTCTGCAGGAAGCCGACACACTCGTAGCCATGCTGCAGCGTGATCTTGAGAAAACCGCTTGGCGCGGCGCGCAGGACGTCGTGGGTTTCGCGGTGGGCGGACAGCGTCGATTCGCTGGCGGCGATGATGATTCCCTGCTTGCCTTGCAGGACGGCCACGGCGTCGAGCGCCGATTCGTAGATGTGGACACTGGCGGCAAGATCTGAAGCGATCTCGGCGACTTCGCGCTGCCAGATGCGCAGGGTATCGCGCTCGAGGAATTTGCCGGTGACGAGGAAGACGATCGTCACATCGAGATCGCGCGCCGCGAGATAGGCCAGCGGGCGGACGATGTTCACATCCTGCATGAGATTGATCAGGAAGACGATGTGGCGCTTGGACCTCACGGCGCACCTGCGATCGGCGCGGCTTGCCGTCCATCGCCGCTCCAGAAGGGCGAGGCGTATTCGGACAGCACTACACCCGTGACATCGAAATGGCGGCGCACGATGGCCTCGATCCTGCCGATTTCCGCGGCATAGTTTGCAATGAACACGGCATCGGAATTGATCGGTTCCGGTTGCGCCGGATCGAACGGGTTGGCCATGTCTTCCTGCAGGGGCAAGGCGGACACCAGTTTGCCCACCGCCGGAGTGAGGGGCCTGACCAGTCCCTTGAGATGGGACCGCAGGCGCTGCGCCGCGTTGTGCGACAGTTGCAGCATCGCGGTGCCCGTGTTGGCATCCCGCGTCACGCGGATGTCATAGTTGAGGTCGACCGCGGCAAAGGCCGCCGGGACCGAGAGATGGCCCAGGCGCTGCGCATATTTATGCACGGCGCCCGTCGAATGCCGGCCATGGATGACACCGAGCAAGGGCGGATCGGTGGCGGGCTTGGGCCTGGCCGGCAGTCCGGACAGGAAGGCGGTGAGGCCGCCTGCCTCTCCTTCCGGGTCCGCCATGCGCCCCATGAGGCCGAGGAAGGAGGCCATCGTCTCGCGTCTCAGCTTCGGGCGCGCACCCAGAATGTCCTCGGCCACGGACGCCACGTCCCGGTAGACGAATTCGCCCATCTCCGCATAGAGCGGATAGCCCGCCGACAAGACCTGCGCGCCCCCCGTCAGGGCCGTGACTCCCCGGTTCAGCGATTTGACGGTGCTGAAACGCTGGGCATTCACCGGCAGGAAGCAGACATAGCTCTCGGCCACCAGCTTGCGCTCGCCCTCCGTACTCCACTCCTCGAGCCTATGGGGCAGCGGCAGACGGCCCAGCATCTCGAGCCGCGCCGGTGTCAGCGCCCGGCGGTTGGTGAGAATGGCAAGCCGCGGCGTGAAGCCCCATCGGCTGAAATCCGTCAAGCCGCCCGCGAAGGCAGCCAAGTCGCTGATGCCGACCGGAAAATGCGGATTGTCGCCGATGCCGAACCAGCCGATGTCCAGAATGCGGCTGGTCCGGGCACGCTCCAACTTCCGTTCCACGCCCAGGGCCAGAGCGCCGGGATCGACCGCCTCGAAGGGATCGCTCACCATATGGCAGGGGAGCCGCGGCGCCAGCGCTTGCAAGCTGGCGCGCATGAGCGGTGTGGAACACAGGGTAAATGACAAGTCCTTGATGATCGTCCGCAGCCAGGTGCGGAGATGGACGAAACGGCTGTCGTCACCTTGCGAATAATAATCATCGAAGAAATCGGCACCCACGTGAATGCCGCGCGCCGTGAGTTCGGCGGCCAGCACGGCGGAGCGCGCGTCATGGCACTTGCACAGCAGATAGACGTCGAACAGCCCCATGGACTTCGGCAGCATGTCGTCGATCAGCTTGAGGGTCAGCTCATGGCCCGCCGCGCGGAGCCAGGGTTCGAGGCGCTGATAGCGGATTCTGACCCCCGCCGTCGCCATGTGGTCTACGCTCGGCACCACCACACAGATGCGCATCAGTTGAGGCCCTTGAGCAGGGTGACCGACGCCAGCACGGCTTGCCATTGCCGCGTCCCCAAATGATTGATGCCGGGCGGATCGGACATCTCCCTGCGGCTGGCGGCCTTAAGCGACGTGGCCCGCACCACCGACGTGCACAGATGCCGGTAGCCCGCCGCCAGCGCCTTCAACGCATAGGCGATGCCGGGTGCTGCTTCCGCGCCGCCGCTGAGCGCCGCCGCGGCATCATTGCGCAGCATGAAAAAACCCGGATCGTTGGCGATGACCGGATAGGTCATGTCCGGCAGCGCGTCGCGGCAATCGGGCAGGCTCAGGATGAGCCGGGGGGCCGACAGGAGCGAGACATGCGACGGGAAATAGCCGCCCGATTCGAAATTGAGCACGCTGCCCTTGCGCAGCGCCGATTCGCGCAGGATCACGCAGCTGGCCGTCGCCGTGCGCTCCGTTCCGAGAAGTGTCAGTAGCGTCTCCACGGTGCGCGCGTCATGCAGCACCATGGTGTCCTCGGCATGGATGGTGAAGGCGCTCGCCGTGCCTTCGATCACCGCGCCTGTGGAGGATTCCGCGGCTAGCCGGCCGCGGCCCGGAACCAGGCGGTCGAGAACCGCCTGCAGCGCGCCGTCCTCCACCTCTCCTGGGCGTCTCTCAACCACCACCTGCCCCAATAGGGCATTGCGCTGCCGGAGCAGCGACGTCAGCAGGATATCGAGATGCTGGGGGCT
>JANPCA010000405.1:0-7707 GCA_031430715.1 Hyphomicrobiales bacterium
GTGATCTATCTGCCCTTCGTCATTCTGCCGATCTTCCTGGCGCTGGAGCGCATCCCGCGCTCGCTGCTGCAGGCCTCCCTGGACCTCGGTGCAGGCGCCTGGGATACGTTCCGCCGGATCGTCCTGCCGCTGTCGCTGCCCGGCACCATCGGCGGCGCGCTCTTTGCCTTTGTTCTGGCCCTCGGTGACTTCGTGACACCGCAGATGGTCGGCGGCACCACCGGCTTCACCATCGGCCGCATCATCTATTCGCAATTCGGGCTGGCTTACGACTGGCCGTTCGGTGCGGCCCTGGCCAGCCTTCTGCTGATTGTCGCCCTGGCGGGAATTGTTCTCGCCGGCGTCGCCGTCAGCAGGCAGAAGGTGTGACCGGGATGCGGACCGCGGGAGAGCACTGGGCCCACCGCCTGACCGGACTGATGACGATCCTGATCTTCACGGTCCTCTATGCCCCGGTGTTCATCAGTGTCCTGTTCTCGCTCGTAGAGATCAAGCAAGGAAAGATCCTATGGGAGACCTTCAGCTTCTCACCCTATCTGACGCTGTGGTCCAACCCCAGCGTCATTTCGGCCCTCTCCAACACCGCCATCGTCGCCCTCGTCAGTGTTGCTATCGCCTCGGTGCTGGCGATCGTCCTGGCACTCTACACCGAATGGGAGGGTGCTATCGGGACCAGGACGCTGGAATTCGTGATCTATCTACCCTTCCTGCTGCCACCCATCGTCACCGGCCTGGCGCTGCTGGTGGCGTCCGCGCAGCTCGGCATGAATCGTGGATTGACGACGATCATTGCCGGCCACACGCTGTTCGTTCTGGCGTTGTCCTACCGCCTGGTCTTGACGCGCCTGCAGGCGTTGCCGCGGTCGCTTGTCGAGGCGTCCTTCGATCTGGGCGCCAGCAGGCTTCAGACGCTCCGCTACGTGCTGCTGCCGCATCTTGCTTCAGCCGTTATGACCGGCGCCATGCTGGCCCTCACGCTCTCCTTCGACGAGACCTTGATCAGCACCTTCGTGGCCGGCGACCAGATGACACTGCCATTGCGGCTGTGGGCGATGATGCGGGTGGGCTTCACGCCGGAGATCAATGCGCTGGTGACGCTCGTGCTGCTGACTTCGATCCTGATGTCGGTCATCGTGGCATGGCGGATGAAGCCAAAGGGCGAAGCTGAGGAGGAATGACATGAGCAATGCAAAACGGCTGGCAGGCCGCGTGGCAGTGGTGACCGGTGGGGCGCAGGGCATTGGGCTTGGAATTGCAAAGCGCCTCGGCGAGGAAGGCGCTGCCATTGTGCTGGCCGACGTGAATGCCGAGGCGTCGCGCCAGGCGGCGTCGCGCCTCTTCGCTCAAGGGCTCGACGCCCACGCAATCCCTGTCGACATCGGCAGCGACGCATCCGTCACGGCGCTGGCTGCCGAGGTCGACCGGATGTTCGGACGCTGCGAGATCCTCGTCAACAATGCCGCGGTGGGTTCAGACACTCACATCGAGACGATGAAGATGGAAGACTACAAGCGTGTCATCAACATCAACCAGGATGGCGCGGTGCGCATGACCATGGCCTTCGTGCCGCTGCTGAAGAAGGCCGCGGGCGGCCGCCGGATTCTCAACATCGCCTCGATCCAGGGCATCCGGGGCTGGCCCAATCAGCTCGCCTATGCCACGGCGAAGGGCGCCATGGTGAATTTCACGCGGGCCGCCGCCTGCGATCTGGCGCCCCACGACATCATGGTCAACGCCATTGCGCCGGGATTCGTCGATACGCCGATGTCGATTCTCGCCGATGGTTCCCATGAATATGATGCCGACTGGTTTCGCGACATCTACGTGAAGCATGGCCGCATTCCGTTGCGCCGCTTCGGCACCCCCGCCGACATGGCAGGCCCCGCCTTCTTCCTCTGTTCAGATGACGCCCAATATGTGACGGGACAGATTCTTAGCGTCGACGGCGGCGCCTCGGCCACCTTTTAGGAGGATTTCATGCCCAGGGACATCATCAAGATCCACTCCATCGTTGCAGCACCGCTGATGGGCGAAAGCCCCAGGGGCGGATGGTCGGCTGAAATCCGGCCTGAAGATTCCGTGCATACCCTCATCGCGGTTCACACCGATGCCGGGATAACCGGATACGGCAGCGTGTTCACCAACGGCGGCCTGGTAGCAGCGGCGCTGCAAGTACTGGAGCCGCTGTTCCTTGGCGAGAACGCGCTGGAGCCCGAACGTGTCAGCGAAAAGCTCAACCAGAACAGTTTCTGGATGGGACGTGGCGGGACCCTGACCCATACGACCAGCGGCATCGACATCGCGCTGTGGGATGTTCTTGGCAAGGCGCTGGGCCAGCCGGTGGGGCGCCTGCTCGGTGGCGTTTACCGCACGCGCGTCAAGCCCTACTGCTCCCTCCTGATGGAAGAGCCAGACAAGATGGCCGCCACGCTGCGCCCCTACAGGGACATGGGTTTCAGGGCATTCAAGATCGGCTGGGGGCCTTTTGGCCGCCGGGAGAGTACGCGCAACGATGAAGCCATCATCGCCGCAGCTCGTGGTGCCGTGGGCGATGACAGCCAACTGCTTGTCGACGCGGGTGCAAGCGATGCCTATTGGCCCAACGGATTGCGCTGGGCCATCAACACCGCCCACATGCTGGCTGGCTACGGCGCGGGCTGGTTCGAGGAGGCGCTGAAGCCCGATGCGATCGATGATTACTGTGAACTCCGGCGGCAGAGCCCGGTGCCCATCGCCGGGGGCGAAGTGCTGACGCGCCGGCAAAGCTTCACGCCCTGGCTGATGCGTGGCGCCTTCGACATCGTGCAACCCGATGCGACGAAAGTGGGCGGCATTTCGGAGCAGCGCCGGATTGCATGGATGGCCGAGGAATTTGGCGTGAAATATGTCGGCCACGGTTGGAACACGGCACTGGGTGTTGCGGCCGACCTGCAGCTTGCAGCCGCCCTGCCCCATGTGGACCTCGTCGAGTTCATCGGCGGCAGCGCCTATGTGGATGGGTTGCTGGCCCAGCCCTTCAGTCTCGACAGCGAAGGCTACCTCGAAATTCCGATGACACCTGGCCTCGGTGTGGCGCTCGATCCGGCCAAAGTCGCCCGATATTCACCCAACGCCGCGGCCCTCTTCAAGCCGTGACCGGCGCAACGTGAGGTGCAGCCGATGACCCCGGCTCTCAGTGGTGGCTGCGGCATGAAGCCGGACACTCCGTCAGTGAATTTCGCCTGAGCGGCGCAGGGCATCGCGCAGCATGTGGCTGTTGAAGCCGGGACTCTTTGCCATGTCGAGGATCACCTTCTCGCGCCGTGACACCAGATCGATCGCAGCGGGCAGCTTCCTCACCGCGCCGGCCGGAATGACCACGGCACCGTGAAAATCGGCATGGATCACATCGTCATGGCGGACCAGCATGCCGAAGATATTGGCATCGCAGTTCATCTGCACCATGTGAATGTGTGCATGGCTCGGCCCGATGCGCCCACCGATGATCTGGAAATCTGGCGCCAGCATGTCGAGATCGCGGAATGAGCCATTGGTGACGCAACCAGCAACACCAAGAGCCTTGTGGATCGTCGTTTGAACCTCGCCCCAGAACGCGCCAAAGCCTGGCCTGTCGTCGATATCCTGAATAACGGCAATGGTCGGGAGGCCCGTCGGCGACACATAGTCATACCAGTCTTCACGCGCGGGAATAGCCCCGCGCGGCGGCTCCTTGGCGCGCACCAGGCCGGTTCTCGCGAGTCCGACGATCGGCAGAAACTTGCGGTCGACGGCCACCATCGGTTCCACCGTGAACCCCACGGCGCGGCGCTCGGGGACAATCAGCTCGAGACCATTGCAGATCGTCGGCGTGTCCCACTGTTTCAGGACTTCAAGATCGGCAACAGCGAAGGGAAACTTGTCCATGGCGATCCGTCCCGCGGGTTGAGTGTGAGTGCGTGTGATTGTTCTTGCTTAGACCTTCGGGCGCACGCTGGCATGGGTGCGTGCCGACTCGTAGGCTGCCTCCACAAGAGCGTAGGTCTTGAGATTGTCTTCGCCCGATGTGTCCGCCGGCACACCGGCACGAAGCGCATCGAGCATGTGCTAGCAGGTGTTGCGCGCGGCCTCCTGCGACACATGCCACGGTCTCGCCGTCCATGACAGGAGCGGCGTGCCGGCGCGCTCCTCGAAGGAGAGCCCCTGGGTGGTGACAGCCATTACCTCGCCTTTCTTCATGATGATCGAACCCTGCGAGCCTTCGATTTCCAGCAGCGTCTCGGGGAAGGCATCATCCGACCGCCGTGACTCATAGGTGCATTCGACAACGGAGACCGCTCCCGAAGTGTGGCGGAGCGTCATCGTGGCCGTGTCCTCGGCACGAACCTTCGGGTTGCGGCGCTGCGTCTCGCAATAGACCCGCTCCACCTCGCCCAAAAACACGCGCGCGAGATCGAGTACATGAATTCCGACATCGAGAATGGCGAGACGCTCCTCGTTGTAAAAATAGGGTTGGCCCTTGTAGACGTCATAGCCGGTGCGAAAGCAGATGCGCGCCCAGCTCGGGGTCCCGATAGTGCCAGCGGCGATCACTTGGGCCACGCGCATCATGGCACTGGCGAAGCGAAAGTTCTCGTGCACCGCGAGCCACGTTCCGTGCGCCCTCGATTTTTCGACGATGGCCACGCATTCGCTCCACTCCGGCGCGAAGGGCTTCTGCACCACGGTGGGGATCTTGCGCTCGGCCGTCAGTGCCGCGAGTTCGCGGTGCGTGTCCATGCGCGTCGTGATGTCAACGAGGCCGAGCTGAACGGTGTCGAGCATCAGCCGCGCATCCGTGAACCACTGCGCGCCGAACTTCTCTGCCGCCGCGCGGGCTTTTGCTTCGTCGCGATCGCAAACCGCAACCAGTTGCGCGCCGTCGGATGCGAGGTCGCGCCAGGAGTTGAGATGGTTCTGGGCATAGAAGCCGCAGCCGATCAATCCGACGCGGACAGGTGGGAGTGTGGCCGTGCTGTTCGTCATGTTCATGTCCTGACCACGTTAGATTTGAACCGAGTATCCGCCATCGGCGGGAATGGCGGTTCCGGTGATGAAGTCCGATGCGCGGCTGGCGAGGAAGACGGCGAGCCCCGCGAGATCTTCAGGTTGGCCCCAGCGGCCCGCCGGTGTGCGGTCCACCACTTTCGCGAACATTGCAGGGGCCGACTGGCGTCCGCCGCGCGTCAGGGGCGTGTCGATGAATCCGGGAAGTATGGCATTCACCTGAACATTGTATTGCGCCCAGGATACGGCCAGCGATTTGGTGAGTTGCACGACGCCGCCCTTGCTCGCAGCATAGGGACCGATGATACCGCCGCCGAAGATCGATGACATCGAGCCGATGGTGATGATCTTGCCGCCACCCGCTGTTCTGAATGCCGGAAGCACAGAATTGGCGCAGAGAAAGGTACCCGTCAGGTTGGTATCGATGATCGCGCGCCATTCCTCGAGCGAGTAGTCTTCCGGCGGCTTCCTGATATTGATGCCGGCATTGGCCACCAGGATGTCGATCCGTCCAAACTCTCCCACGACCGCCTGGGTCATCCGCCCGACCGACGCTTCATCCGTGACATCGGCCTCGATCGCCATCGCCTGCCCGCCAATCGCCTTCACTTCGGCAAGCGCTGCGGCGCTCTTCTCCGCGTCCCGCCCGGCGATTGCGATGCTGGCACCCGCGGCAGCAAGCCCCTTGGCGATGCCAAGACCAATGCCGCCGTTGCCGCCGGTGACCAGCGCGACACGTCCTGTGAGATCAAATGGTCCGCTCATCTTGCTTCAGCCTTCAGGTTTGTTTAGCTTGGAAACCGGCAGCACGGCTCAATCCGGCTCGACCCTGATCTTCCGCCGCTCCAACCTTTCCAGTACGGTTGTCCGCGAACTGTCGGTGAACACCGCAATAAAGATGATCACGCTGATGACGAGAGGATAGATGTAGGGGTTGGCATTGGTCATCACGAGGCCGTTCTCGACCGTCTGAATCAGCACTGCGCCGAACACCGTGCCCAACACGCCACCGCGTCCGCCGAAGAGGCTGGTTCCACCCAGCACCGCGGCGGCAATCACCGGGAACTCCTTCTGGAAGCCGAATGTCGATGAGGCAACCGCCACCTGACTTCCGGACACCAGTCCGCCCACCGCGGCGCAGACGCCGCAGATGCAATAAACTGCGAACACGACGCGCTTCACATTGATGCCGGCCTTGGCTGCAGCATCGGCGTCGGCTCCGATCGCATAGACCTGGCGTCCAAACGTCGTCATCTTGAGCACGATCAGCGCGACGATCAGCACCACCGCGAAGACCCAAATGGCCGAGGGGACGCCAAGATAGGCGGTGCGGCCAAAGGCGAGCACGCTCTTGCTGAACGGTACCATTTTGTTGCCGGAGAAATAGAGCGCGATGCCCCTGCCGATGAACAGGGTGGAGAGCGTGGTAATGAAGGCCGCGACACGTAGCTGCGTAATCATGAAGGCATTGACCGCGCCGAAGGCAAGGCCAAGCACCGCAACGACCGGGAAGGCCACGATGGGCGGCATGCCGACGAGGAACACGCCGAGGATAGCAGCGCTCAGATACATGTTGGCGCCGACCGACAGATCGATGCCGGCGATCAGCAGCACGAACGTCATGCCGATGGCGATGATTGCAATGTGGCTCGCCTGGTTCACGATGTTGACGAAGTTCACCGGTGTCAGGAAACGGTCCGACATGGTGCCGAAGACGATGACGAGCACCGCGAACAGGAGAAGCGGCGCATTTTGCAAGACAAGAAGCGTCAACTTGCCGCGGAACCCATTCACTTCGCGGCACTCCGGATTCCATCCCACATGGCAGCCCGCAGGAGTTCCTCCCGGTCGAAGCCGCCGCGCTCGAAAGTGGTGCGGATTTCACCATGCGCCATCACCATGATCCGGTCGCACATGCCGATCAGCTCTTCGATTTCGGACGAGATCATGAGGATACCCGCACCTCCGGCCGCGAGGGAATTGATGATCTTGTAGACCTCGTTCTTGGCGCCGACATCGATGCCGCGTGTCGGCTCATCGAGGATGAAGACTTTCGGTTCACGCAGCAGCCATTTGCCGATGACGACCTTTTGCTGATTTCCGCCCGACAGATTCTTGACCAGCGTTCGGGCAATGTCCTTGGCGCCGATCTGGACGGATGTGCTCATTTTCCGCACGTCGGCGTCAAGGCGGGTGCGATCGATCATGCCGCCGCGTCCGCCAGCGTAGTTCTGCAGCGACGACAACGCGATGTTGTTGTCGATCGGGGCTTCCATCATCAGACCCTCGGCACGGCGGTCCTCGGTGAGGAACGCCATGCCATGGTCCATGCAGACGGTTGGCGTCGGCGCAGCGAGCGGCATACCCGCGACCTTGATCTCGCCACCGCTGAAGGGATCGATGCCGAACAGGATGCGCGCCAGCTCGGAACGGCCGGCACCCATGAGCCCAGATATACCCAGCACTTCACCGGCTTTCAGCGCGAACGAGATGTCCTTCACGGTGCCGCGCTGGGTGATGCCGGAGACTTCGAGAACGGGCGCGCCCTTCGCGGCACTGCGGTCGCGCGGTGGGAACAACTGGTCAATGTTCCGGCCCACCATCAGCGTTATCATGCGCTCGATGGTCATTTCGGACTTCAGCGCATTGCCCACCACATGGCCGTCGCGCAGCACCACGATGTCA
>JANPCA010000406.1:0-14535 GCA_031430715.1 Hyphomicrobiales bacterium
CAGCCATCCGTTACACCTATTTGGGGTTGACGCGGGTGCCTGCCGCCACAATGGAGGCGGCAACAGCAGCGGGTGCGACTGCGTGGCAGCGGCTCGTCAAGGTGCAGTTGCCCATTGCCTTTCCCGAAATACTGCTTGGCATCAATCAGACCATCATGATGGCGCTGGCCATGGTGGCCATCACGGCATTGATCGGTTCGCGCGATCTGGGCCAGGAAATCTACAAGGCGCTGCCCGGAGCCGACACCGGGCGGGGGCTGCTCGCCGGCCTCGGCATTGCGTTCATCGGCATCATTGCGGACCGGCTGATCGGCGCCTGGGCAAAGCAGCGCAAGCGGGATCTGGGCATGGCATGAGTGCCGCTGTTCCGTCCATCTTCGGCATCATGTTTCCCATCTTGCACGGTGTCATATCATGTGTAAATTGGGGAACAATTATTTCCACACAGGAAAACTGAGAGGAGTAACCTGCATGCCTTTGTCCTGGAGATTCTCGGCCCTTGCTGATCGTCACCGTGCCCTTGGTTCCAAGCTTGAAGACTGGAGCGGCATGGGAACGGCGTGGACCTATGACAAGGACATCTACGAAGAGCATGTCGCGGTTCGTACCAAGGCGGGCCTGATGGATGTGTCGGGTCTGAAGAAGGTTCACCTCGTTGGTCCGCATGCGATGGCTGTTCTTGATAATGTCACGACGCGTGACCTGACCAAGGTCTATCCGGGCAAATCGGTCTATGCCTGCATGCTGAATGACCGCGGCATGTTCACCGACGATTGCATTGTCTACCGGACCGGTCCCAATAGCTGGATGGTGGTGCACGGCTCGGGCTCGGCGCACGAGGAACTGGTGAAACAGGCAATGGGCCGCAATTGCGCCGTGCTGTTCGACGACGATCTGCATGATCTCTCGCTGCAGGGTCCCGTGGCGGTGGATTTCCTTGCCAAACACGTGCCGGGCATTCGCGATCTCAAATATTTCCATCACATGCAGACGGCGCTGTTCGGGGCTCCGGTGATGATCTCGCGCACCGGCTACACCGGCGAGCGCGGCTATGAAATTTTCGTGCGCGGCCAGGATGCGCCCATGGTGTGGGACACGATCCTCGCCGAGGGCAAGAGCATGGCAATCATTCCCGTCTGCTTCAGCGTTCTCGATATGCTGAGGGTCGAAAGCTATCTGCTGTTCTATCCCTATGACAATTCGCAGATGTATCCCTTTGCCGATCAGCCGCCGGGCGACTCTCTGTGGGAACTGGGGCTCGACTTCACCGTCAGCCCGGGCAAGACGGGCTTCCGTGGTGCGGAAGAACATCGCCGCCTCAAGGGCAAGGAACGCTTCAAGATCTTCGGACTTCTGGTGGATGCCGATGGCCCGGCGGATCTGGGTGACGAAATCTGGGCCGATGGCAAGAAGGTGGGTGTCATCACGTGTCCGTCCTATTCGAAGCTGACGAAGAAGAGCATGGCGATTGCGCGCATGGATGTTGCCTCAGCCAAGCAAGGCACGCCGCTCGAAGTGCGCGGCAAGACTATGAAGGCCAAGGCCATCGCCCATACGATCACCTTCGACGATCCCGAAAAGAAGAAGCGGACAGCAGTGGGTTGATCCGCAGCCATGCTTGTCCAGGGCATCAAGAGCCGACCAGTCTACAAGGGCGTGACGGCCGATCCGCATGCGGCCCGGCACCTCTTCGTCCTCGAGGGCGAAGGGGCGCTGGCCCTGCTCGAGCAGAAGCTAGATGGCGCCACGCTCGGCAAGCTCGAAATTCTCTATGTGCCAACGGGTTCGAAACCCAAGGAGCACGGCAAGAAGCTGGCAAGCCTTGGCGCCCGTGATGATTGGGAAGCGCCAACTATCCCGGTATTGCTCAACCGCCTGAATGTGATGCTCGGAACCGCCAAGATGGGTCTTCGCGTCTATATTTCCGGCACCGAAGGTTTCATCGGCCAAGCCATGCAGGTGGCGTTGAACCACGGCATCGATTTCAATTCCATCCCGACAGAACAGCGGGGCTCGGAAGCCCGCCGCGTGCAGTGCGTGCACTGCAAGGGCATTACCGAAAACGTGACGACGCAGCCCTGCATCTGCGCCCATTGCGGTCTTTCGCTTCTGGTGCGCGACCATTACTCGCGCCGCATCGGGGCCTTTCAGGGTGTAAGCATCGATGCTGAAGAGCCCGGCACGGCGCCCCCGCCCGAGGAAATGTTCTCGTGACCATCAACACCGAAATGACCGTGCGCGTGGCCGCCATCATCCCGGTTGCCGACAAGGTGAAACGCTTCCGGTTTGAACGGATCGACGGCCATCCCATGCCGATCTTTTCGGGTGGTGCTCATGTCGTGGTCGGCATGCGCGACGGCGACGTTCTGCGCCGCAACCCCTATTCTTTGATGTCGCCGCCCGCCGATTCGTCTGGCTACGAAATCAGCGTGCTGCGCGTCGAACAGTCGCGCGGCGGTTCGGCGTTTTTGCACGAGAAGCTGAAATTGGGTGACCAGCTGACATTGTCCCAGCCATTGAACCTGTTCCCGATTGACCAGCGCGGCAAGAAGCACATCATGTTGGCCGGCGGCATCGGCATCACCCCGTTCATCGCCATGATGGACCAGCTCGACCGCGGCAATCAGTATTTCGAATTGCACTACGCCGTGCGCACCCGGACCCACGGCGCCTATTGGCGCGAACTTGCCGCGAAATATGGCGCCAACCGCGTGAAGATTTATTGCGACGAGGAGAAGCTCTTCATCCCCAGCGAAGCCCTGCTCGGCAATCAGCCGCTCGGCACGCATCTCTATGTGTGTGGGCCGGCGGGCATGATCAACGGCGTATTGGGCCAGGCGCGCAAGTTGGGCTGGCCCGCCCAGAACCTGCACTCGGAGGAATTTCTGGCGCCGCCGCCGGGCAAACCGTTCAAGGTCAGACTGATGAAGTCGGGCAAGACCATCGCGGTGCATTCGCACCAGAGCATTCTCGAAGCCGTCGAAGCCGCCGGCATCGATGCGCCCTATCTGTGCCGCGGCGGAGCCTGTGGCCAGTGCGAAACCAATGTGATCGCCTGCACTGGCTCACTCGAACACAATGACCATTTCCTCGAACCGGAGGACAAGGCGTCGGGCCGCAAGATCATGATCTGCGTCTCGCGCATCAACGGTTCCAATATCACGCTCGACCTCTAGGAGGGACACGATGAACATCAAGTTCAAGACCGAGACCTTCCGCGACGACTTCACGTTCCGCAACAGCCCGGAGAACATCCGGCGCTTTCCGTTCCCGTTTCACGAAGACAAATACATGTATGCGGTGAATATGGAACCGCATGTGGCGACAGGGCCAGAGAACCACCCCTACAACAAGCTGATCGACGTCGACGAGCATTTCATCTCGGAGATGGCGGACCGCGCCAAGGTGCTGAAGGAAGACCCGCTGCGCTATCAGGCGCTGCCGCACATGATGACGGCGCAGTGGGACACGCTCGAACTGCTGATGGAGCAGCAGGCGCTGGGCTTTCCCGAACATTTCTCGCTGACCAAAGACGGCGGCAATTGGCACTGGATCAACCGGCCCATGGGCATTGACCAGAAGTTTGTGTTTGGCGACGCCACCACGCTGCCCAGCGAACCTTTCGAGTATATCACCCGCCAGGCCCAGGGCGATTTCTGCATTGTCGATCAGCGTGACGGCAATCTGTGGATGGACGCCGGCATGGTGACGACCCAGGCCGACTGGTCGCTCGACTTCGACATCGGTATGAATTTCATGGAATGGCACGGGCCCGTGCCGCTGGCGCATCAGTTGGGTGTATTCGAGCGCGCTCTCAAATTCCTGCTCAATCTGCAACAGGGCAGGCCGGTGCGGCGCCTGAACTGGACGATGACCATCAACCCGCGCCTCGACACCAGCCCCGAAAACTATCACAAATGGGGCAAGGACCGCGCCACGGTGACACCGGAAAACGTAGGCAACAAAGTGCACTTGCGCTGCGAACTGCAAAGCTTGTGGCGGTTGCCACGCTCCAACGCCATCCTCTTCGTGATCCGCTGCTATCTCATTAAAATGGAAGAACTGGTCACCGTTCCCAAGTGGGGCCGGCGCTTCCACCGTGTACTGCGCGACCTGCCGCCCGAGCTCGTCGATTACAAGGGGCTGACCCGCTACCGCCCAGCCACGATCGAATGGCTTTCAAAGCATGATGACGGCGCCCCGACGAGCCCGGGCATCTTCCCCGAATGACCGCTGAGAAAAAACGCCAAAAACACTTTCTAGGGAGACTACATGACACGCGTTGCAGTTATTGGGGCCGGTCCCTCGGGCCTCGCCGCCCTTCGCGCCTTCCAGTCGGCCAAGAAGAAGGGAGCCAAGATTCCCGAAGTCGTCTGTTTCGAGAAGCAGGATGATTGGGGGGGCTTGTGGAAATACACCTGGCGCACTGGACTTGATGAATATGGCGAGCCGGTTCATTGCTCGATGTATCGCTATCTGTGGTCAAATGGACCCAAGGAATGCCTGGAATTCGCCGACTACACGTTCGAGGAGCATTTCGGCAAGCCGATCGCATCCTATCCGCCGCGCGCCGTGCTGTGGGACTATATCGTAGGCCGGGTGAAGAAGGCCGGGGTCCGCAAGTGGATCCGCTTCAACACACCGGTCCGCATGGTCACCTGGGACAAGAAAAAGAAAAAATTCCTTGTCACCGTGCACGGCCGTCCGAAGGACAAGATGTACACGGAGGAGTTCGACCAGGTCATCTGCGCGTCAGGTCACTTCTCGACGCCGCATGTGCCGTTCTTCGAAGGTCTCGACACGTTTGGCGGCCGTGTGTTGCATGCCCATGATTTCCGCGATGCAGTGGAATTCAAGAGCAAGGATATCCTGATCGTCGGCCGCAGTTATTCGGCTGAGGACATCGGCTCGCAGTGCTGGAAGTACGGCGCGAAGTCGGTCACGGCCACCTACCGTTCCAAGCCGATGGGCTTCAAATGGCCGAAGAACTTCGAAGAGCGCCCACTGCTGCAAAAGTTGACTGGAAAGACGGCGCACTTTGCCGATGGCACGGCCAAGGATGTCGATGCCATCATCCTGTGCACCGGCTATCAACACTACTTCCCCTATCTGCCGGAAGACCTGCGTCTCAAGACAGCTAATCGGATGTGGCCGGAAAAGCTCTACAAGGGCGTGGTCTGGCAGGACAATCCGAACTTCTTCTATATCGGCATGCAAGACCAGTTCTACACCTTCAACATGTTCGACGCGCAAGCCTGGTACGTGCGCGACATCATCCTTGGGCGCATCAAGCTGCCGAAGACCGACGCCATGGTGAAGGACTGGAAGACGTGGCTGAAGCGCGAGAAGAAGCTCGCCGATGCCGAGCAGATGATCTGGTTCCAGGGCGACTACGTCAAAGACCTGATCGAGGCGACGGATTACCCGGCGTTCGACATCGAAGGCGTCAACAAGACCTTCATGGTCTGGGAGCACCACAAGATGGATGACATCATGGGCTTCCGCAATAATTCCCACCGCTCGCTGATGACCGGCACCATGAGTTCCAAGCACCACACGCCCTGGAAGGATGAGCTCGACGATTCGATGGAAGCCTATCTCATACCAACGGCCGGATGAAGTGACCGATTGTTCTCCATCCCTCCTTTGTCATCGCCGGATTTATTCCGGCGACCCATGGAGCAACAAATGACTGTGTTGAGCGTGTTGAACGATGGGTCCCCGGAATAAATCCGGGGATGACAGAAATTGGATGCCACGGATGTGAAGAGTCACTTCATCCGGCCATCGGTATCAGAAACAGCTGAGCAGGCTCATGTCCGGCATGTGAATGGCGGTCGCGGCAGCCGGCCGAAGCTGGCGCGGCTCGTCAACTCCGCGGGCGTGTCTTCTCCGGATCGTAGTGCGCGAACTTGACAATCCTGCCAGGCAGGCGTTTGGCGTGGCCATCAAGTTTGCCAATCTCCACCTCGGTGCCGATCTCGGCATTCAAGGCATCGACGCGGGCGAGCGCGATATTCTTGCCGAGGATCGGTGAGCGCATGGCGCTGGTGACGACGCCGACCTGGGCACGGCCGATATGCACGCAGTCGCCATGACCCACCGCGTCATTGGCATCGATCTCAAGCCCGACCAGCTTGCGGCGCGGGTGTTCCTTGCGCTGGATCAGGGCCTGCTTGCCGGCGAAATCATCGGACTTGGTTTTCAAGGGCACGGTGAAACCGATGCCTGCCTCGAAGGGATCGGTCTCGGAGGTGAACTCGTAATTGGCGAAGATCAGCCCGGCCTCGATGCGCACCATGTCAAGGGCCTCAAGGCCCATGGGCTTCAAGCCATATTTCCGGCCGGCCTCCCACACCGCGTCAAACACGGCGGTTGCATCTTTCGGATGGCAGAATATCTCGTAACCCAGTTCGCCGGTGTAGCCGGTGCGCGAGACCACCAGCGGCGGCCCCTCGAAATGTCCGATGCGGCCGACGGCGAAGCGGAACCACTCCAATTCGCCGATGGCGGGCTGGGCGGCCGAGGTCCAGATGATCTCCTTCATCAGGTCACGGCTGTTCGGGCCCTGTACGGCGATATTGTGCAACTGGTCCGTTGAGGAACGCACCCAGGCCTTGTAACCCATCTTCTCGGCCTGCTCGCGCAGCCAGATGCCGGAATAGTCATCGCCGCCGATCCAGCGGAAATTGTTCTGGCCAAGGCGGAAGACCGTGCCGTCGTCGATCATGCCGCCGTTCTCATAGCACATGGCGGAATAGACCACCTGACCGGTCGACAGCTTGCGGATGTCTCGCGTCAGGCAATATTGCAGCAACGCTTCGGCATCCGGTCCCGTCACTTCGAACTTGCGCAGGGGCGAGAGGTCCAACACCACGCATTTCTCGCGGGCCGCCCAATATTCCTCGATCGGCCCGTCATTGTTGAAGCGATTGGGCAGCCAGTAGCCACGGTACTCGGTATAGTTCCGCGTCAGCGCCGAAAAGCGCGGATGGAAGGCGGTTTCGCGCGTCAATTTCACATCGGCGTCAGGAGTCATGCGATAGGCCACTGCTCTGGAAAAACTGTTGGTCGGGGCATAGGTGCGGACATGGATATCGGTTGGGTCCCAGCCATTTCCGGGGTCGATGTCATCGGGACAGGAAGACGTCACGCAGACGAGATCCGTCAGTGCACGGACCATTACAAAATCGCCGGGGCGTGACCACGCCTCATCCGAAACGATGACGTTATTGTGGTCCATCCGCGTGTTGTAAAAGAAGTTCAGGGCCTCCCAGCCGCGCCGCTTGGCAATGCCATAGGGATCGAGTGCAAAGTTGAAATTTTCGCTGCAGTTCACATGGCCGGGGTAACCGGCATCATCATAATAGCGGGCGTTGCAGGCCGTGGCAAAAGCATCATGCCGGCCGCAGGTATCCTGGATCACCTCCACCATCGGTTCGAAGTCGAAGCCAAATGCCTTGGAGGGCAGGCCGGGTGCTGGATACGCTCGTCCGGTGAGCGTGCGCGTCACCGTGGCATCAAGTGCATTCTCGATGCCCTTGTCGAGCTTGCGGGCGGAGAAACATTGGAAATCCGTCATCTGCCGGCCCGAGACGTCGATAATCTGGATATATTCGCCGGCCTTGACCTCGTAGGCACGGGCCGTTGCGGCGCGCACGCGGATGTCCTGCAGGGGATCGGCAAGAGGTTCGGGCAGATCGCCGAGTTTTGTCTTGCCACGCGGGTTGGCGCGCCGGATCAGAAGTTCGAGATCGGTCGCTGTCTCCTGTGACTCCGGCGGCATGTCGGCGGCGGGGGAGCAGACGATCACGGTGCCATCGAGTCTGGCGGTGAGGGTGACGCTGGTCTTTGGTGAACTCGAAGGCCCGAAGAGTCCGGTACTTCGCGCCTGCGCCAGCTCGATCTTTCGCCGCCTCAGGCCATCGCGCGTACGCACGGCTCCTTCTGTGTTGCGGGCCAACACGAACTTGAGGCCGCCGGCTTCACCATCGCCCATGATGCCGAGCCCCGCAGGATCGAATCGCCCATGCCTATCGCAGAACACGATCTCGCAGGCCTGGCCACCTTCGACATCTGTGATTTCGATCGTATCACCGGCCATCAGGTCTGCCAAAACCGAACCGCCGCCCGCCACCGGATAGCGTTCGCAATCGGCGGCCAAGGCCCTGATGCCCGGCCGCAGGATGCGGCTGGCGGCAGGAAATGTATTGCGTTGCATCAAATTCAGCATGAGGTCCCGTACGCCATGTCAATATTGCCGAAAAGGAAAGTAAACATCCGTTCTGGAACGAAATTTGTCCGGAATATGTCACAGTTTCCCTTGACCGTCGATATAACACCAGTAAAAATTATTTCCTGAGGGTTAGAGGGGGGAACAATGCGCAGAGAAGCAAATATAGCCTCGTGACCTTTATCTGCACCGTTGTGGCAAGATCCCGGAGAGGATCGAACAGCGGTGAAAACAAGATTTGGGATCAACGGAGGGAATAACGAATGTCATCTCAATCAGGCTCGGGCGAACTCGTCCGCGCATTGGACTGGAAGGGCGCTTTCTGGGTTGCGGCCGGTGTGCCGCCCCTGGTGCTTTTCTCGATTGGCGGCATTGCCGGCACGACTGGCAAGCTGGCATTTCTGGTCTGGATCATCTCGATGATCATGGGCTTCCTGCAATCCTTCACCTACGCCGAAATTGCCGGCATGTTCAGTAACAAATCGGGCGGTGCCGCGGTTTATGGCGCGACGGCCTGGCTGCGTTACTCCAAGTTCATCGCGCCGCTGTCGGTGTGGTGCAACTGGTTCGCATGGAGTCCAGTGCTGTCGCTCGGCTGCGCCATCGCCGCGGGCTACATCCTGAACGCGCTCTTCCCCATTCCGGCGTCCGACTCACAGGCTGTGCTCGATTGGGTTCAGGCCAACGCGGCATCGCTGGCAGCTGACTCACCACGTATCGCCGAGTGGCTGGCGGCCAACGCCGGCAAGACGGCGCAGGACGGCATCGCCGCACTTCTGACCGGCGACGCGGTGTCCGCTTTGACGCCGGCCTTGCGCACCTGGGAGGCCTTCAGCATTCCGGTGCCGGGTCTCGGCGGCCTGCACTTCAATTCGACCTTCGTCATCGGCGCGGTGCTGATGTTGATCATGTTCGCCATTCAGCACCGCGGTATCGCTTCGACGGCCAGCGCCCAGAAGGTGCTTGCCATCATTGTGCTTGTGCCGCTCCTGCTGGTTGGCTTGGTGCCGATCTTCACGGGCGCCATCGACAGCGCCAACGTCACCGGACTTGTTCCGCCGACGGCTGCTTACTCAGGTGTTGACGGCACCTGGTCGCTCGGTGGCTGGACGCTGTTCCTCGGCGGGCTTTATATAGCCGCGTGGTCAACTTATGGCTTCGAAACGGCCGTCTGCTATACGCGCGAATTGAAGAACCCGAAGACCGATACGTTCAAGGCGATCTTCTACTCGGGCCTGTTGTGCTGCGTGTTCTTCTTCCTGGTGCCTTTCGCTTTCCAGGGCGTGCTCGGCCATGCCGGAATGCTGGCTCCCGGCATTGTCGATGGCACCGGTATTGCCGAAGCACTCGGCAATATGGTGGGCGGCAGCAAGGTTGTCGTGCAGATTTTCGTGATCCTTATGATCTTGGCACTTTTCCTCGCTATCATGACCGCAATGGCCGGTTCCTCGCGCACTCTTTATCAGGGATCGAAGGATGGCTGGCTGCCTCGCTACCTCAGTCATGTGAATTCGCATGGTGCTCCGACCCGCGCCATGTGGACGGACTTCACCTTCAACCTCTTCCTGCTGGCGCTCGCCTCGGATCTCGCGGGCTATTTCTACGTGCTTGCCATCTCCAACGTGGGCTACATCATCTTCAATTTCCTCAACCTCAATGCGGGCTGGATCCATCGCGTGGACTCCGGCCACATCGAGCGTCCGTGGAAAGCTCCCACCTGGCTGATCGGCGTGAACACGGTCCTCGCATTTGTCAATGCGCTGTTCCTTGGCGCGGGCGCCAAGGTCTGGGGCTATAATTCGGCGCTGTGGGCTGGGCTCATTTTCGCGGCGCTGATCATCCCGGTGTTCTACTACCGCCACTTCATTCAGGATGGCGGCCGTTTCCCGAAAGGAGCACTTGACGATCTCGGTCTCACGGAAGGCGATCTGGGCCAGAAAAAAGCCGGTATGCTGCCGTATTTCGCGCTGATCGCCGGTGCTGCTGTTGTGCTTTGGGCGAACTGGTTCTTCCAACTCCCGGCGTAGAGACGTGGTTCACCACAACGAACAGTCCGGACGCAAGTCCGGGCTGTTCCTGTTCCAGGTACAGAGTTCCGTATGCAAGCCGCACAGGCCGATTGGTCCAGTCAATGCGGGTTATATTTTTACTGGCTTATCACGTTCGTAATGTAATTGACCACATCTAGAGCGGAATGACTCTTGAGGGAATCGGGCGGGGATTCCCGGCGAGATGGACGGTTCGTGCAGCAGCTCAGCTTTTGGCCGCTTAGCTTACTGGCGGCCTACCATCGGCTCCCAGGTGAAAAACAGGCGCGTAAGATCAATTGGTTGGATTTGCGGGAGATGATCAAGCAGGAAGTGGAAGCATGAGTGCAAGCGGTGGTTCATCCTGCCGGGGGGATTGGCGGTGGCGGGCTCCCGCTACCGGTTTTCTTCTTGCGCGGCGCTGGCAATCGCCGGGAATGAACATACCTTGCCAGAGCACCGCGGCGGCGTCATAATTCGTTCAAACCTTACGTAACTATTAACCGCAGAGGACACGCATGCCGCAATTCGTCGCCAATCTTGGCCTGTCGGCCCTCAATGGCAGCAACGGCTTCAGGATCGACGGCGAGACGGAATTTGACATCTTTGGCAGTTCGGTCTCGTCGGCCGGCGATGTCAATGGCGACGGCTTCGATGACGTGATTGTTGGAGCACCCTGGGCCGAACCCAACGGTTTCTTGAGTGGTTCTGCCTATGTCGTATTTGGCAAGGAGGGTGGTTTCGCCCCCATTCTTCAATTGTCCACGCTCGACGGAAGCAATGGCTTCCAGTTCAGTGGTGAAGAGAAATTCGATAGCTGCGGAACCTCCGTTTCTTCGGCTGGAGATATCAATGGCGACGGCTTCGCTGACTTCCTGGTCGGGGCCTATGGGGCCGGTCCCGGCGACGGCAGCAGTGGCGCCAGCTATGTTGTTTTCGGCAAGGCGGGTGGCTTTGCGCCCAACATCGACGCGGGTTCGCTAAATGGCAGCAATGGTTTCAGGATCAGCGGCTATTCAACCGGAGATTTCAGCGGCAGGTCGGTGTCTTCCGCTGGGGATGTGAACGGCGACGGCTTCGCCGATGTGATCGTGGGAGCCTATGGAGCAAACCCAAATGGCGAAAACAGCGGCGCCAGTTTTATCGTTTTCGGCAAATCGGCCGGTTTTGCGGCCAATCTCGACCTTTCCACGCTTGACGGCAGCAATGGTTTCCGGATCAGCGGCGAGATGGAGTTTGACCTTAGCGGCAGATCGGTATCTTCAGGCGGTGATGTCAATGGCGACGGTTTCGATGATGTGATCGTTGGGGCATGGGGGGCTGGTCCGCATGGTCTCTCCAGCGGCGCCAGCTATGTGGTGTTCGGCAAGGCCAATGGCTTTTCGGCCAATCTTGATCTCTCATCGCTCGATGGCAGAAATGGCTTCCAAATCAACGGTGAGGGTGAGCTGGATTCGAGCGGCCAATCCGTGTCGCTTGCCGGTGACGTCAATGGTGATGGTTTCGGGGATGTTATCATCGGCGCTCCTGTGGCTGGCCCAGACGACAATGGGGCCAGCTATGTGGTCTTCGGGAAGGCTGGTGGGTTCGCGGCAAGCATCGATCTTTCGACTCTTGACGGCAGCACTGGCTTCAAAATCAGCGGAGGAGCGGCGTATGATTTCAACGGCAGTGCGGTCTCTTCGGCCGGAGACGTCAACGGCGACGGTTTTGACGATGTAATCATCGGTGCTCATGGCGCCAGCCCGAATGGACACATGAGTGGCGCCAGCTACGTGGTGTTCGGCAAGGCGGGCGGTTTCGCGGCTGACATCGACTTGTCGTTGCTTAGTGGCAACGATGGATTCAGGATCAGTGGTGCGGCAGCCGATGACCGCAGCGGCCGCTCTGTCTTTTCGGCGGGGGATGTCAACGGCGATGGCTTCGACGACTTGATTGTTGGGGCTGAAGCAGCCGATCCCGGAGGTACCGACAGCGGCGCCAGTTATGTGATCTTCGGGCACCGGGCGCTGAGTGCGGTGATGATCGTCGGGACGAACATCGCCCAGACCAGCAATGGCGGTTATCGCAACGATGCGATCTCGGGCTTTGGCGGCAATGACAAGCTGAACGGTTGGGAAGGCGCCGACATGCTTTCTGGAGGGGACGGCAATGACATCCTGATCGGCGGGACGGGTGCCGATATCATCTCCGGAGGGACCGGCAATGATGCCTTGCTGGGCGGCATCGATGCCGACCTGCTGCGCGGCGATGCCGGCAATGACACCATTGTTGGCGGGCCCCGGAATGACATCCTGATCGGCGGCAGCGGCAACGACACGTTCCGGTATGTGGCATTGACCGACAGCGGCGACCGCATCAACGATTTCACCGGCGGCGGCGTTGCGGGCGGCGACCGGATCGACTTCTCGGCCATCGATGCCATGCCGGGCGGCATCGACAATGTCTTCCTGTTCGGCGGCACCACGGCCACGGCCCATGGCGTGTGGTACTCATCGACAGTCCTCAAGTCGACGGTGTTCCTCGACACCGATGGCAATGCGGCCACGGCGGAACTGACAATGGTCCTCAGCGGTGTGGCAAGCCTGATTCAGGGTGACTTTATTTTGTAAGCCTCACTCCACGCCCATCACCAGGCCTTCGATGTCGTGTTTCTGGGTGACGGGGACGAGCGCGTCCACCACCCGGCAAACCAGATGTTGCCGCACCTTTTCCGGCAAGGCATCGTAATAGTTGGCGGTGACCATCAGATCGTGCAGCGCCGCATGGCCGGCACCGGGCGCGTCGGCGCCGAGGACCAGGACCGGGCGGGCAATCGGCGAGGGGTGGGCCGTGCCGCGGTGGACGGTGAGGGCCGAGCGGCAGGAAATATCGCCCATCTCGGGATATTTGCGCAGGCCCAGCCCGGCATAGCGCGGCCAGTCTTCCGGCTCGGGAAACATTTCGTGTTTCCAGTGGCGGCCGTCGTCCCATTGGGTACCGGGTGCTATTTCGAAGGGCCCCATGTCCTGGGTGACATCCACGCCCGTCAGGTTGAAGGCCAGCGAGGTGATGCGGCGGCCTTCGTAGGTTTCGGGTGGCGAGGGAAAGTCGCGGTGCCAGGGCTGGTTCATGGCGCCCTCGAAGGGCACATCGAAACCGATCTCGACGATCTGGTAGTTGGGGCCAAGGACAGTCTCGCACATGGCCGCCACCCAGGGGTGGCTCACGAGATCGGCGAAGCCGCGCAGGTTCTGCGGGTGCATCTCGACATACCAGCGGCGCGGCCCCCGGCCGACCGCTCCACCGGCACGTTGTATGGCACTCCAGAACGCCGTCATGATGTCCTGGCGCATCGCCTCCACCCAGCGGCGTGAGAAGGCGCCCTTCAGGCCGGTGATGCCATCGCGGTGGAGGGTGTCGACGTGGAGCTTGACATCATCTTCCATGGCTCAAGCCTTCGCCGTCTTCGACAGTTTGGCCTGCAGCACCACCACCACGAGGAGGAAGACGCCGCGCACCACCGATTGCCAATAGGCCGAGAGCGACACCCAGCCCATGCCGTTCTCGAAGTTGAGGATGGTGTAGATCAGGCCGAGCAGCAGGGCGCCGGCCAGCGTGCCGCCGATCGAGCCCTGGCCGCCGGTCAGAAGCGTGCCGCCCACCACCACGGAGGCAATGGCGATCAGTTCCCAGCCGCCGCCCTCGATGGGTTGGCCGGCGCCGAACTGGGCCGCCAGAATGACGCCCGCCATGCCCGCCGTCAGCCCTGAGATGACATAGACGGCGAAGATGGTGCGGTCGACCGGCAGGCCCATCAGGCGCGAGGCTTCAGCACCGCCGCCCACCGCCAGCACATGGCGGCCGAAGGCCATCTGGTTCAAGGCGATGGCGCCCACGATATAGGCTAAGAGCGCGATCCAGGCCGGGGTCGGGAAGCTTAAGACAAAGCCGAGCAGCAGCCCGGAGATTCCGGCATTTTCGGCATCGACCCACTCGGGCCGCATGAAGCTCAGGAGATCGCCTTGGCCGAGGGCGGTGAAGCCGGTCTCGTATGACACCGACACCGACTGGTTGTTGGCGAGAAGCAAGGCCGTGCCGGAGGCCGCCAGCATGGTGGCCAGCGTGGCGATGAAAGGCAGGATTCTGAGCTTGGTGATGATCAGGGCATTGATGGTGCCCGCCAGAAGCCCGGCGCCAAGTCCGCCGAGCAAGCCGGGTAACAATCCGTAGGGACTGAGATGGGCTGCGACGACACTCGAAAATGCCGCGACCGAGCCGACTGACAGATCGATG
>JANPCA010000407.1:0-2498 GCA_031430715.1 Hyphomicrobiales bacterium
CCTGGCGCGGGGTGAAGAAGGACAGAGTCACCAGCACCACAACGGCTGGCACCAGAAAGACGAGCTGGCTCTTGAAGAAATGAAAAGTGTCGATGCCGATGCGTTCGGCCACTGGCGGGCTCGCCGCCATGGAAATCAGCACGCCCGCCGCCATCAGCAACAGCACCGCCGACATCAATCCCCGGTCGACGGTGAACCACCATTGCGCCAGAAGGCCGCGGTCGCTACGTCCGAGCAGCATGGCTCACTCCATCGATGGTCATGTGAACGCCGGGCTGTGCCGCCACCGCCTTGACGAAAGCATCGCCGCGCACTTCAAAATTGGGGTACTGGTCAAAAGAAGCGCAGGCCGGCGACAGCAGGATCACGGCACCGGGGCGCCCGCCGGCCCTCGCGTCGCGCAGGGCCGCCGCAACCGCATTGGCGAGCGTGCCGCATGTCTCGACCGGCATGATCCCCGCCAATGTCGTCGCGAATTGCTCCGTGGCCTGACCAATGAGATAGGTGCGGACAACCCTGTTGAACAAAGGCTTCAGCGGCTCGATGCCGCCCGTCTTGGCGATGCCGCCGGCAATCCAGTAGATGGTATCGAACGACGACAGCGCTTTCTCGGCCGCATCGGCATTGGTGGCCTTCGAGTCATTGACGAAGGCGATGCCATCGGCCTCGCCCACCTGCTGCATGCGGTGTGCCAGTCCGGGGAAAGACTTCATGGCGGCTTCGATGGCGGCCGGTGCTATGCCGAGCGCCCGCGCCGCGCCATAGGCCATGCAGGCATTCTGCCAGTTGTGGCGGCCCTTCAAGGCCGGCATGGAGCGGAGATCGATCTCGGCCAAGGTGCGTCCGCTGCGGCGGTCGCGCAAAATACCATCGAAGGCGGTGATGCCGTCGCCCAGTCCCTCGGCCACCGAGACGCGGCGCACGTCGGCGCCGGACTTGCGCGCCCGGTCGGCGATCTCCGCGCTCCAGCCGTCGTCGATGCCGCACAATGCGGTATCGCCCTTGCTCAGCCTTGCGAAGATCCGGCCCTTCACGGCCGCGTAGTTTTCCATGGTGCCGTGCCGGTCGAGATGGTCTGGCGTCAGGTTGGTGAGGATCGCCACATCGGGCTTGAGCCCCGGCATCAGATCGATCTGGAAGGAGGACAGTTCCAGCACATAGATGCGGCCCTTGACCGGCTGGCGCAGCAGGAACACCGCCGTACCGATGTTGCCGCCAACGTCCACATCGAGACCTGCCGACGTGATGACATGCCCGGTGAGGGCCGTCGTGGTCGATTTGCCATTTGTGCCGGTAATGGCGATGATTTTCGCGCCAGCCGCTCTCGCCTCGTGCGCGAAAATCTCGGTATCGCCGATGATCGCGATCCCGGCATATCTGGCCTTCAGCACCGTCCAGTGCGGCTCGGGATGGGTGAGCGCCACGCCGGGGCTGAGCACCAGGGCATCGAGGCCCGCGAAGTCAAGTTCATGCAGATTGCTGATCGGCAGCCCCGCCGCAATCGCCTTTTCGACAGCGGGTGCCGAATCGTCCCAGGCATGGACTTCGGCACCCCCTAAACACAGGGCCTCGATCACTGCCGTTCCGGAGCGCGCCAGTCCGAAGACCGCGAGCTTCTTGCCTTTGAAAGTTGTTGCCGGAAACACCTGTGTTGCCTCACCTGAGCTTGAGCGTCGAGAGGCCGATCAGCGCCAGCACGATGGCGATGATCCAGAAGCGGATGACGATGGTCGCTTCCTTCCAGCCCTTCTGTTCGAAGTGATGATGCAGCGGCGCCATGGCGAAGACGCGCTTGCCGGTCAACTTGAAGGAGGCCACCTGGATGATGACCGAGGCCGTCTCCAGCACGAACAAGCCGCCGATGATGGCCAGCACGATCTCGTGCTTCGCGGCGACCGCGATGGCGCCGAGCGCGCCGCCGAGCGACAGCGAGCCGGTGTCGCCCATGAAGATCATGGCGGGCGGCGCATTGAACCACAGGAAACCCAGCCCGGCGCCAACGATGGCGCCACAGATGATCGCAAGCTCGCCGGAGCCGCGCACGAAATGGAGTTCAAGGTAATTGGAAAAATTGAAATTACCCACCAGATAGACGATGAGGCCAAGGCTTGCGGCGGCGATCATCACCGGCACGATGGCGAGGCCATCGAGCCCGTCGGTGATGTTGACGGAATTGCCGGCCCCCACCACGACAAGCATGCCGACCACGATGAAGAACACGCCGAAGGGAATGAGCAGATCCTTGAAGAACGGTACGGCGAGAGAACTCGACAGGGGCCTTTCTCCGATCCACATGAAACAGGCAACCGCGGCCCCGGCGATCACGAATTCGATAAGCAGCCTGAGGCGGCCCGAGAACCCCTTGGTCGACGACCTGGTGACTTTGAGGAAATCGTCATAGAAGCCGATGGCACCAAAGCCGAGTGTCACGAAAAGCACGGCCCAGACATAAAGATTGCGCAGATCCGCCCACAGCAGTGTCGAAACGAAAATCCCCG
>JANPCA010000408.1:0-3635 GCA_031430715.1 Hyphomicrobiales bacterium
TGATCACCATTCCCTTCTGGACCAACCTGCTGATCCGCACCTATGCGTGGATTCTGATCCTGACACGCAATGGGGTGGTCGATGCCCGGCTGCAATCCCTGGGCTTCGAGGCGGGGACGTTCGATCTGCTCTACACCAACACGGCCATCTTCATCGGCCTCGTCTACAGTTATCTGCCCTTCATGGTGCTGCCGCTCTATGCCAGCCTCGAGAAGATGGATTTCCGGCTGATCGAGGCGGCGAGCGATCTCTATGCGTCCAAGTGGCAGGCGGCGCGGCATGTGATTATTCCGCTGGCGAAGCCCGGCATCGTGGCTGGATCGCTGCTCGTCTTCATCCCCTCGATCGGCGCCTTCATCGCCCCGGAACTCTTGGGCGGCGGCAAGCGCATGATGCTCGGGAGTCTTATTTACTTCCAGTTCTCGACGGCCCGGAACTGGCCCTTCGGCGCCGCCGTGTCGATCCTGTTGATGGCCTTCGTGATGATCGCACTCATCGTCTATGCCCGCGCCTCCAGGGGCCAGGGCTTGGCCGCGGGAGGCCACTGATGCGCCATCCGGTCGGACATTATCCGGGCCTCAAGACCTGGACGGCGCTGTTCTTCGTATTCCTCTATGCGCCGATGCTGGTGCTCATCGCCTATTCCTTCAACGCCAACAGGCTGGCCATGATCTGGGGCGGCTTTTCGCTCAGCTGGTATGTCAAGGTCGTGTCGTCGAGCGGCATCGCCGATGCGGCGGCGAACACCATGATTGTCGCGGTGATCGCCACCACGATTGCGGTGGGGATCGCGGTCGCGGCGGCGCTGGTGCTGGTGCGCGAGGCGAGGTTCAAGGGAGCCGGCGTTTCGACGGCACTGATCTCCATGCCGCTGGTGGTGCCCGAAATCGTCACCGCCGTGGCGACGCTGATGTTCTTCGTGATGCTCAAGAATTGGCTTGGCTTCGACCTGGGGCTCGGCAATATCGTGATCGCGCACTCGGTGTTCTGCGTCCCCTTTGCCTTCATGCCGATCCGGGCCAGGCTGCAGGACATGGACGTGGGGCTGGAACAAGCGGCACGCGATCTTTACGCCACGCCGTGGAGGGCCTTCCGTCATGTGACACTGCCCCTGCTGATGCCCGGCGTCATCGCCGGTGCCATGCTGGCCTTTGTCATATCACTTGACGATTTCATCATTACACAGATGATTTCCGGACCCGGCACGACGACGCTGCCGGTCTATATCTACTCGATGATCCGCAACGGCATTTCCCCGGAAGTCAATGCCGCCTCGACGATCCTCATTGCCGTTTCAACGGCTCTCGTGACAGTCTACTGGTATGTCTCGCGGCCGAGGAAAACTTGAAACCACAACAGGAAGGACAACACCCAATGAAGAAACTGCTGCTTGCCTTGATTGCCACCACCGGGCTCGCCACCGCGGCCCAGGCGGAAGGCGAACTCAACATCTACAATTGGGTCGAGTACACCTCGGCCGAAATGATCGCCAAGTTCGAGAAGGAAACCGGCATCAAGGTGACGATCGACACCTATGACACCAACGAGACGCTGCTTGCCAAGCTGAAAGCCGGCGGCACGGGCTATGACGTGGTGGTGCCGAGCCAGCATTTCGTCGAGATTTTGGCCAAGGAGGGCCTGCTGCAGGAAACCGGCGTCGGCAAGATGGCAAACTACAAGAACGTCGACCCGCGCTGGCAGAAGCCAGTGTGGGATCCGGAGGCCAAGTATTGCGCGCCGTGGCAATGGGGCACCGCGTCCATCGCCTACCGGAAAGACCTCTATGGCAAGGAACTGACCTCCTTCAAGGAGTTCTTCGAGCCAGAGGAGGCACTGAAAGGCAAGATCCAGGTCTTCAAATCGCCCGACGAGGTCTACAACATGGCGAATATCTATCTGGGCAAGCCCTATTGCTCGGAAAACCCCGAGGACGCCAAGGCGGTGCAGGCGCTGTTCGAGGGCCAGAAGCCCTTCGTCGTTACCTATAATTCCGAGAACCAAGGCGACAATCTGGCCAACGGCACCTCGATCATCGCCAATCACTGGAACGGCTTCTCGATGCGGTCCCGCACCGATTCGAAGACCGACATCGTTTACGCCTATCCGAAGGAGGGCGTCGTCGGCTGGTTCGATTCGGCTTGTGTTCCGGTGGGCGCCAAGAATGCCGACAACGCCAAAAAATTCCTCGACTTCATCATGAAGCCGGAAAATATCGCGCTGCAATCCAACTTCGCGCGCTATTCGAATGGCATTGTAGGGTCGGAGGCTTTCATGGACAAGGAACTGTCCGCGGCGGCGGAACTCTCGGTTCCAAAAGAAGTGCCGGTGAAGTTCGGCCAGGCGTGCTCGCCCGCCGCGCAGAAGCTCATTGACAAGGTGTGGACCAAGCTGCTGCAGTAGCGCACTCGATCAATGGCCCCGGCGGGCGACTGCCGGGGCTTTTATACGCATAAGGCAAGATATGTCCTCCTATCGCAATTCCGAAACCAGATTGCCTCTCATGCAAGGTTCGCCGCCAGCCCTCATTCCGCCGAGGATGGACTGGGACCGCCCGCCGTGGAACCGCTGGGCCTTCCAGAACGCGCGGCAGTTGCTGCCGACGGCGGAGGTGTGGCGGGGCACGGGCAGGGTGCGGGTTCTGCCGCGCGATGACCGCGATCTCGACGGGCTCGCGGTTACGGACAGTACCGGCGCCGCGACGACGCTCGAAGGCCTTCTCGATGAGACGTACACGGATGGATTTCTCGTCATCAAGGACGGGGCCATCGTCTTCGAGCGCTACTATAATGGCATGGAAGCGCGGACGCTGCATCTGTCGCAGTCGGTGGCGAAGTCGGTGACGGCGGCGGCGGCGGGCGTCCTGGTGGGGAGGGGTGTGCTCGACGCCGATGCCCGCATCACCGATTATCTGCCCGAACTCGGCGACACGGCCTATCGCGGTGCCACACTGAGCCAAGTGCTCGACATGACGAGCGGTGTCAAGTTCGACGAGAATTACAACGATCCCTATTCCGATATCGGCAAGTCGGACGTTGCCTCGGGCTGGAAACCCATTCCGCCCCAGAGCGATCCCACATTCCGCTGGCCGCGCCACATGTTCGAATTGATCCTGAGCCTCGAAACGCTTGAACGGCGCCACGGCGATGTGTTTTCCTACCGTTCGATCGAGACCGATGTGCTGGCCTTCTGCATGGAGCGGGCGGCAGGAAAACGCTTGGCCCAGATCGTATCGGAAGAGATATGGCAACCGATGGGGGCGGAGGAGAGCGCCTGCTTCACGGTCGACGCCGCGGGCTATGGGCTGGCCGACGGCGGCTTCAATGCGGCATTGCGCGATTATGGGCGCCTGGGGCTGCTCTATCTCGAACATGGGGGCGGGATCATTCCACCGGGCTGGATCGAAGCGGCGCGCAATGGCAATCACGCCATTTTCAAGGAACCTTATACTTATACACTGCCTGAGGGTGCCTACCGTAACCAGTGGTGGATCGAGGATCCGCGCTCGCGGGCCATCATGGCGCGCGGCGTGTTCGGACAACTGATCTATGTGAACTGGGACTACAATCTGGTGGCGGTGAAACTGTCGAGCTGGCCGGACTTCCTCAGCGTGCCCTATAGTGTGGCCACGCTGAAGG
>JANPCA010000409.1:0-6033 GCA_031430715.1 Hyphomicrobiales bacterium
CTGGTCGCCCGGATGACCGCATCGACAGGCGTGGGCTCCGCCCCAACCCCGGTGTGGCCGGATGTGAGGAGCGGCGCGGGCTGGTCCGGCGCATGCGGCATCAGCATCATGGCCCGCTGCGTCTCGGTCCCGGCATTGAAACGGATGGCGAGATGGACCTCCGATGTATCGGGCCGCTGCTCCCGTGGCAACGTCCCGGACGCGTCATGGGGCCTGAGCACCGGATAGGCCAATGGCGCACCTGGCGTCCGCAGCTCTAGAAGATCGAGCCCAAGCGGCGGCAGCACCACCGACAGCCGCGGCCTGGCCGTCACCGTGTCGGCGACAAAATAGGGTCCGCTGCGCTGCGCATGATCCTGCCCGTCCGGGTGCCATGGCGCTGTCAGGGCGGCGATGGTCGGGATCGCGTCCGGCGGCAGCATGAGGTTGAACTGCCCGCCCTGCCTCGCCCGTGTCACGCCCGGTGCGGCAGCCTTCAGCATCTCGCGCAAATAACTCTCGCCCGGCTCATCGCCGCCGCCGGCCGCCGCAACGGCGATGCCGAACACCTGGCCCACCCACTCCAGCACGGCGCTCGAGAACATCGGTTCCGTTCCGTCCGCGCCGTTCACCTGCACCGCGATGTCTGAAAGCAGCCGCTGTCCGCCCGGCGCATCGGCTTGCATGTAGGTCTTGACGAAGCCATCGGACAGATCTTTCAGCTGATCGAGCGGATTGCTGACATGGTCGGTGCCGAGCAGTTCCGAATAGTGCAGCCCGCCGCGGCAGAGCGACGGAAATGGCAACAGGCTGATGTCCACCGCCGTGCCATTGGGCTCGGCAAGCACGATCAGCACCGGAAGAAGTGCGCTGTTCAAGGTCAGATCGAAGAAGTCCGGACCCGATCCGCTGAGCAGCACCTCGCCGCACAGCATCAGTTCCGGCGAGCCCGCCGCCACGCATTGGAAGGCCCGGGCCACCAGCCGCTTGCGCTGCGCTGCCGCCTCGTCGCCCGTCCTCAGTCTGAGCGTGCGGTCCGCCGCAAACCAGATGTCCGTCACTCGGGCGGCGCCGGACCCGAGTTCGGGGCCGAAACCGCGGTAGGACCGGGCGTTGAAATCGGTGCCACGCAGCACCTCCGCAGCACCGTCCGCCGCAATTGCCATCATCGCCAGGAAGGCGAGAACCCGGTCCCGCGCCGCGGCCGTGACGGCGTCATCGGTGGCCGAGGCCACGACCCTGCCGCCAATGCTGAGGCTGAAGGGGCCAGGCTTTTCCTCAATCTCCGCCTGCCGTGTCCACGCCAGGGTGTTGTCCGCCATGGCGGCGCCGGTGGCGGGCACCGGCCAATCCATCAGGCCTGGCGCCCGCGTGCCGCCGGGCGAAGGTGCAAACTCGAACAGGGCGCGCGGCTTGCGGCCCAGCGCGCGTCCGGTTTTCAGGAAGTGCAGCAGGGGATTGATGCCGGTCTGCTGGATTTCCGGGCTCTGCTCGATCACGTAATATTGCGGGTCGAAATAGATGCTGGGCTGGCGCAATTCCGTGGCGCCAAAACGCAGGTAATGCTCGGCCGCCGCAATGCCGAGCCTGGCGATTTCAGGATAGCGGTTGAAATACCAGGCCCTGTCGAACAGCGGGCAGGACTCGATGAGCGCCACATCGGCGGCGAACTCCTTTGGATCTCGGGCCTGCTCCTTGGTCTCCTTCGGCGTGGCGGCCACGTCCGGCGCGGCGGGCACAAGCGCTGCCACTTCGGGCATTGCCTTGACCTCGCAGATGGTCCGGCCCTCGCTCCGCCCGAACTGAAGATAATGGAGCAGCGGATTGATCTTCGAGGATTCCACATCGCCATGGGCGGCGGCATATTCCCGCGAATCGAAGCGGAGGCTCGGATTGTGCCCCTTCTCGCGCCCGTGCTTGAGAAAATAGCGCAACGGCGGCAACCGCGACTTCGCCACTTCCGGATAGGTTGCCTTGTACCAGGCAACGTCGAACAGCCCGCTGCGCATGATCAGCCGCGCGTTGAGTTCATCGGCGTCGGCGGGCTTCACCTGGCGGGCTTCGAGCACGCCGAAGGTGATATAATGCACCAGCGGATTCATGGCGGTCTGCCGCACATCCTTGTGGCGCGCCAGATAATCCGCAGCATCAAATCCCGGACCCGGCGGCCAGCCCTTGGCCCCGCCGGTCTTGATGTAATGCAGTGCTGGCGCCACTCCCGACGTCAACACCTCCGGATACTTGGCCACATACCATTCGGCATCGAAAAAGCCGCTCTTCAGAATGAGCCTGGCATTGACCTCGTCGGCATCGGCGGGCCGCACCTTGCGCGCTTCCGATTTGCCGAAGGCAATGTAATGCAGCAGCGGATTCATTCCCGTCTGGCGCACGTCCTTGTGTTTGGCAAGATAATCCGCCGCATCGAATCCCGGGCTCGGCGACCAGCCCTTGGCGCCACCATGCCTCACATAGTGCAGCTCCGGCGCCAGCCCAGACGCCAGGACACCGGGATATTTCGCCGCATACCATTCGGCATCGAAGAACCCGCTTGCCGCGATGATCCTGGCATTGGCCTGGTCCCGGCCATCCGTATCCGCCGGCGGGCCGGCGTGTGCCTCCTGAGCCGCAAGGCCGCTGCCCGCCTTGGACAAGGGAATGCTGTCGTCAACGCCATCGGTCATGTCTCGGTCCAAGGTTCAAAACTCAAGATGCAATCGTGCTTAACGCCAGCCCCAACAGGGGAATATTGAACGGTCCGGCGCGGCAACGGCCCAGCACGGGAACCACCCCGCTCCGCCCCCGGCGCAGATCGTGCAGCCCCACCGCCCGCTACGCAACCGATGGTTTCCGAATAGCATCATGGCCCGATCCTGTACAAGGGCCGGCTGGCCTTGCTCCCCAGGAAATGTGCCTTTCCGGAGCCTGTACAATTTTACATTCCGGTGCTTATGCAATAGGCATTGTTTGCTCAAAAAACGGAAGCCGCCTTGCCGGATATCGAGACTCCTCCCGACCTGACCGGACGCGGCCTCATTCTCCAAAGCGGTCTATTTGACCATGCTTACTATGTGGCCTGTTACCGCGCCAGGATTCCGCCCGGGATGGACGCGCTCACGCATTTCCTCGCCGAGGGCTGGATCGACGGACTGAAGCCGAACCCGGGTTTCGACCCCCTGCTCCATGGGCTGCGGCATCCGGGCCTGGGCGCTGTCAATCCGCTGGCCGATGCCATCGTCCGCCATAGGGGGCAGGCCATGCCCAGTTTCCGCGTCAGCGCTGTGCTGTCGCAAACGCCGCGCCTCAAGTCCACCCAAGGGACCCGTACCGTCGCCGGCGATCCCATGTTGGATATTGCGGACACGGCTAAATATGCCGGCCCCATGGAGATCGGTTTCGAGGCCCTGGGCCGGCCCTACAAGTTCCTCGTGCCCGCCGCTTCCGATTGGCTGGGCCGGCTGGAACAGAACCGTCCCTTCGCCGCGGCCCGCATCTCGCACGGCGACTGGGATGCGATCCGGGCCTACCGGCACTATGCGAGACTCCTCGCCAGGGAGCCCGCCTTGGCAAACCTTACCAAGGACCAGATCGGCCTGCTGACGGTACGCCTCTGCGACGAGTGGCATCATGACATGGATGTCTATGCCGAGAACGTCCTGACCGAACTCTTCGCCGATCTGGACGGTCTGACGGTCCATGATGACTTCCTCTATTGCGCCGCCTTCAAGGGCTATCCGACGGCCGACGAACGCCTCTTCGAGTGGTCGCTCGAGCCCACACCCGAGGACATCGAACGCCTCGAACTCTTCGCCTCTTATTTTGCCCCCGGCCAGCGCGTCTATGATGCGACGGTGTGGAAGCGCTGGATGATATCGGGCGGCCTGCGGCCCCTGCCCGGCCTGCTGCGCCATCATCCGGTCATCCTGATGGCCGCGGACGAATTGGCCAGTCTCGGTGAACGCTGGGCGCTGCCGTGGTTTCTGCACATCCCGATTCCCGCTACGGGAGCCTATCAGCAGCGCCATGACCTGCTTGGCCAATGCCGCGACAGGATTGCCGAGGCCAAGGCCATCGCCGGGCGCCAGGCCACCCGCAAACCGGTGTTCCTGATGCAGGGATCATCCCTGGCCTACTGGTTCATGAAGCGCCTCTTCGCAACCGACCCCGATGTCTTCTATCTCGACTTCGGCCAGGCGCTGCACCCCTGGTTCTATGACTGCGCGGCGATTCCGTTGCGCAACTGGGGCAGGCTTTACGGTCCGACCATCGTCCGGAACACCGGCCTCGAGGACTATTACAAGGCCCGCGGCGTCAAGGAGCCGGTCATCAAGACCCTGTTCAAGGGGAAGAAATAGGCCGCTGCCAGCCCTGCGGCACGGTTGAGGCCGCACGCGGACTTCTGAACACCTGCACCGTATATTCGTAAAGCTCATAGTCGGCCAGAATGTTGAAATGCCGCGACAGGTGCTTCACGCAAAAATCCGCCGCCGAATCCATCGGCCAGTGAAACAGGTCGTCGCGCATCCAATCGACATGGGTGCTCATCACGTTGAAGGACAGCGACAGCCTGGCCGCGCCCCAGGCCGACGTCAGAATCGCCATGACGAAAGCCTCCATCTCGGCTTGCGTAAGCGATAGCTTGGCGGTCGCCACGCCACTGAGGATCACATGATCGTAGCTCAAGCCCGGCAAGGGATCCGCCACGATGTCGCGCACCGCGAAAGAATGGGCGGGCCAAGAGGCCTTGGCCGCCGCGATGAGCGGCACGCTGATATCGACGCCCAAATAGCCCACGCAGGCATCCCCGAATGTCTCTTCAAGATAGGGGACGGCGAAGCCCGGGCCACAGCCGACATCGAGCAGCGTGAACGGCCGCCGTGCATCGATGGCGCGATAGATGGCACCGCAGCGCCTGACGCCCTTCACAAGGCCGTCTTCCCGGTCCATCCACACGGATTGCGGCGAAAGCCCCCTCAGCTTAACGCTGTCCTCGACGGCGCTGGCCAGGATACGGGTATCGGTCATAGGATTTTACTCCACATTTCAATTGGTGCCAAGGATGCCGGCACGATAAGCGGGAAAGTGCCCGGAGCCGCCACCCGCATGGGCCAAGGACAACTTGTCATATACAGCACGGTTCAGGATGCGCCCACAAAATCTGGCCTCGCGCAAAGTCGTCGACCAGCCCGATTTGAAAGAGGCCAAGCCATCAGCGGTTGCGTTCATGCCACCCGGCACGCCCCCCAGATCGAACAGCCTGGCCTTGCCCCGGAAGAACTCAATTGCCGTCCAGATGAGCCCGTATGGCGCGAACAAATCGCGGCCTAGCGCGGTGGACGAGGTCAGGTGGCCATAGGCCCTGTCCCGGTCGAGATAACAAACGAGACCGCCGACAGCGGTGCCGTTTCGGAGGGCGCGGAAGTAATGGCAACCTGGAACGCTGAGTTGGGCCGTGAAGGCCGCCGCCGAAAATCGCCGCAACCCCACGATTTCGCGGCGCACACAAAGTTCTTCGTAAAGCCCGCACCATTCCGCGACATGGGCGGCAGGGTCCGCGGCGCGCTCGACTTCGAGTTTCCTGAACGCCTGTCTCACGAAGCGGCGGTGATGCCGGCCCAGATAGCGATCGAAACCAACGTCCAGATCGACAACAAAATGTGACTTGTACGGCCGCACAAAATCGAAGGCTTTCTCGAAATGGGCAATCTGGTCCTCGCGTAGCGGATCCGACACCGCATAGATGGACACCAAGTCCTCCTTCAGTCCGGCAATATCCTCGGCCAGTGACGCCGGATGTTCCACCGCGAACAGGGGATAGGGGCCAAAGGCATCGCGATAGCCGCTATCCCGGAAAGCCACCGACAGCAGCCATCCGCCCGATCGCGAAAGTGCGAGTGGCGTGCCGAATTCCGCAAGCGACTGGACATAGCCGCTGTTGGCATAGCCGGCCGGTCCGGCAACCGGGGTTTCGACGGTCATCGCCTCACGGGGACTCTGCCATGGCCTGCTGGATGTCATCGGGGGCCAGCCAGCTTTCGAGAAACCGCCGGAAGCCGC
>JANPCA010000410.1:0-5763 GCA_031430715.1 Hyphomicrobiales bacterium
CCCGACATCGCCGTACTGGACATTTCTATGCCTGGCCTGAGCGGCATCAAATTGGCCGAGCAACTCCGCTTGGCGTGTCCCAACTGCAAACTCGTTGCACTTACGGTCCACGAAGATCGCGGCTACTTGCGCCAACTGCTCGAAGTTGGTGTCGTCGGTTATGTCGTCAAACGCTCAGCAACGGATGAACTCATCCGAGCCATTCACATCGTCGCAGCTGGCGGCATTTATCTCGATCCGTCGATTGCCGGCAAAGTTGTTCGCTCCAGTCACCAGGGCGCATCTGAGCGCCCGGCCGGCTCAGTCGCAGAACTCAGCGAAAGGGAAATCGACGTCCTTAAGCTTACAGCGGCAGGCCACAGCAATAAGGCCGTCGCTACAGAACTCGAAATTGGCGTGAAAACGGTTGAAACTTACAAAGCCAGGGCCATGGAAAAACTCGGCTTTCAATCGCGGGTGGAACTTGTCCGGTATGCCCTAGCCAGGGGCTGGCTGTAGTCCTGTCAGGCAATACCCTGACGCATCAGGGAATTACCGGACGGCGCTTGGCGCTCTCTCCACTACCCGATTTGAATCAAAGCAGGCTTTGTGTTTGTGCGCCCCGGCAAGGGGTTGCGCCGCCCGGGTGTGTCCAGTGCTGCAAGTACTGGGTACCAAACGGCGGCGGTGGGGGCGGAATTCGATAGTGAGCGAAGATGTTAACACACCATCGCCGCGAGGCAGCCGTCCAAATCATTTTCATATCCGACGAAGGGCGCGACGCGCAGAATTTGGCAAGTCGACTCGATAGGATGAATTATCGGATTTACTATTCGTCCTATTCTTCCAGTCCATCGAATATGATTGCGATTTGGCGTTCCGTGTCTGTCGATGGCCCATTTCTTCCGACGGCAATTATCATAGATTATTTCTGTGAGGGTGGGCGGTGCGAGGATATGCTGCGTGACGTGCGCCGGACGTTTGAAAATGAGGGCGTAGAGGTCGTCGTCCATAACGCCCCGAATGGCCGCGACGTGAGGGATGCTCTCATCGCATTAGGCGCCGATACTATTGTTAGGGCCGAGGCACTCGCCGACGAACCTGTTGTTGCTCACTGAGGCCCGTTCGCTGCTGCGTCAACTTTCTTTTCGGGGGTAAGGCGCTTCCGTGCCATTCCTCTTCTCGTCATTCGAGGTTGAAATTCACCGGATGGGCTTACTCAGAATGGCTCCGGATCCCGAGTGCAGGCCACCGTCCACGTTGAAAACCTGTCAAGCACTTTGCGCTGATCGGGTTCGGTGGGGATCCCACGCAGATCATCAGCTTGCCCGCAACGGGTACTCGAACTGAACACGAGCAGCGCGGCCGACAACTTTGAAACGTGCTGCACGTATCGACAGGTTTTCAGCTCTACCTCTCGTTTGCAAGATACCCTTCGCCATCGATCGCCCGCACTATCGATCCGGCTACGGGTTTACTTATACTTGTCCAGCGCAACACCACCATCACCGGCCTCGCCGGCGGCTTCCTCACCAACACCTGGGACTCGTTTGACAACCAGGGCAATGTCTCGGGGCTGGGCAACCTCGCCTTCACCATCGCGGCCAAGACGTGGGACATCGGCGCGATCAATCTGCCCAATCTCAACTCGTTAAACTTCACAACCAACACCACCATCAACCCCGTCAGCGGTGTGCGGCTGGTCGATATCAATTTTCTGTCGTGATTCAAAATTCGCGACACTTTTTTGTCGCGATGATCGTCTCGCGACACTTTCGGAGGCCGATGAAGTAATATGATCTATAAACAGGTCGGGAAGATGCATCCAGACCTATTTATGGATCATATCTTGACAGATCACCTCTGACTGAGGTAGCGTGATCTATAAACAAGTCAGGAAAGCGCTTTGCGCTCTATTTATAGATCAAATAGCCATGTCCAAGCCAGCATCACGCCCATATTCACGGTATACCAAAGAAGCCACCAGCCTGATGGGACAACTCATCCGGTCGGCACGGATCGAGCGCAAGCTCACCGTCGCTGAACTGGCGGAGAGAGCCGCTGTTTCCAGAGGCCTCGTACAGAGGATTGAGCAAGGCGACCCCGGTTGTGCCGTGGGTGCGGTGTTCGAAGTTGCTTCGCTCCTTGGCATCAAGCTGTTCGACTCTGATCAGCCACGACTGAGCGCCAATAGCGCCATCGCGCGGCAAACCCTCACACTGCTTCCGAAGGCTGCGCGCGACTCCAGAAGGCCGGTGAAAGATGACTTCTAAAAAAAATGAAAAAAAACCGGAGGAGGTGCCAAAGGAGGCATTCGTCTGGAACTGGCTACCGGATGCAACTGAACCTGTGGTCGCTGGCCGCATAGAGCTTGACGGGAAGCGTCTGGTCTTCAACTACGGACGCAGCTACCTCGACAAGCGCGGCGCACTTCCGATTTACGAACCAGAGCTGCCGCTGAAGTCTGGTGCCATAGAGCCTCTGGCCGGCCTGAGCATGGCTGGCTGCCTGCGTGATGGTGCGCCCGACGCGTGGGGACGCCGCGTCATCATCAATCGCCTTTTGGGACAAAGAGGCGAGGCGATTGATGTCGCGCAACTCGACGAGCTGACCTGTCTGCTCAAGTCGGGCTCCGATCGTATTGGGGCATTAGATTTTCAGACGTCTTCATCAAAATTTGAACCTCGCCTCGGCACGCCGGCCTCGCTCGAGGAACTGCTGTTCGTGGCCGGGCTCGTTGAGAAAGGCGAGCCGATCACGCCTGAGCTGGAGCAGGCTGTTTTCCACGGCACCAGTTTGGGCGGAGCGCGCCCCAAGGCAGCCATCGAAACAGCCACGAAGAAGTACATCGCTAAATTCTCATCCAGCAACGACATTACCAATGTGGTGAAGGCCGAATTCGTTGCCATGCAGTTGGCCGCCAAGCTTGGCCTCAACGTCGCTCACACTGAGCTGAAGCGGGCTGGCGGCAAGGACGTGATTCTGATCGAGCGTTTCGACCGTGTGAAAACCGAGCGCGGCTGGACGCGCAAATCTATGGTCTCGGCGCTGACCATGTTTGGGTTGGACGAAATGATGGGCCGGTATGGCAGTTATCAGGAACTTGCCGACATTATCCGCAAGAGATTTACCGAGCCCAAGAAGACGTTACATGAGCTCTATGGCCGCCTCGTCTTTAACATCTTATGCGGCAATACCGACGATCATGCCCGTAATCATGCAGCGTTTTGGAATGGCGAGACGCTCACACTCACGCCCGCCTACGACATTTGTCCTCAGACCAGAAACGGGCGTGAAGCCAATCAGGCGCTGTTCATCACAGGCGAGAAGAAAATGAGCACTTTGGCTACGAGCCTAGAAGCGGCCCCGCATTTTCTCTTAAGCAAAAAGGCAGCGATCGAGCTCATCGAGGAGCAGATAGCGACCATTCGGGCAAGCTGGGCTGAACTTGCCGAGGAAGCCGCGCTGAGTGAGGTCGACAAAGGCGTGATGTGGGCCAGGCAATTCCTCAACCCCTATGCCTTTGAGGATGCCCCTGAAAAGTTGGCCGCTCTGGAGCAATCCAATTGATCAGATTAAGAGCGCCCTATCCAGGCGGTTGCGTTGCTTCGGCCTTGCTACTGGAAGTGCCTATTCCCGAAACCAGGTCAGCAGTGAGACTTCAGTGTCGACGTTAAGAATATTGGTTTGGGTGGGCCTTGGAATTGCAGCAATCCACGGATTTATCTATCGCCAAACCGGGGAGCTTGATCCATGCGGTGCCGCCACCAAGCGTCTAGCGGAGGAGTATCCCCTTAGTACCGTCGGATTTGGGCCAGATTACCTGGACGCTCTCCCGGGTAGCTCGGGCTACGGGCCGCACTCGCCGTACTTCCGCGAATCTATGGCCAAGAGTGAGACAATGGAACGGTTCGGCATAGTCGGTTGCTACGTCCCCGCTGTTTTGGGATGGGGGGCTGTCCCCCCTTTCCCCAGTCACGAGTTCGACATGAGATGATCCATCCCCACTGTCACATGCACGCGACCGCAGTTCCTTCAAAAGCAGAAGTAAACTAAGTGGCTATCGACGGTGCGGTTCCCAATCGGCCCAATGACAGCTTCTGTATGAGGCCGTGTGAGAACGCGCCGAACTCGTTGATTGAACTAGCCGAGCGCCGCGCAGGCGCAGTTCCGCCTGTTTTCGGCCCGGCGCACGCTAGAACGCGTTCTCAGGCTCGCTATCGCAACCAGCGACACGAACAGCCGCAATAAGAAGGCCGCAATGGTCTGGAGCAGTTTCTCGACGCCGACAATCGCGAGTACGCGCTTGATGTTGTAGGCGAGCACGTGCAGCGCCATCTCGGTCGCGACGTGCTTCAGTGTTTTCATCTTAAAGTGCGTCGCCCCCATCCAAGTTTTGAGGGTGCCGAACGTGTGCTCGATGGTTTCTCGGCGAACCTGCATCGCACTGGGTGTGCGATCGAGCCTTTCCTGGACCCGTTCGAGCAAGTGCTCGCGTTCCCATCTTCTGATGCGGCGCTCCTTACCCGTCGTACAATCGCGCTTCAGCGGACAAGTCTCGCAGACGGTAGTCCAATAAACGCGGATCGATTGGCCTTTTTCGTCGGATGTGGCGCGGTGGGTCAGATGCTGTCCTGCCGGACACACATAGTGATCCTTGGCCGGGTTATAAACAAAGTCGCGTTTGTCGAAGCGGCCTTCGGCCCTCGCGTTCGAGGTGATCGGCTTGGGAACGTAGACGGCGATGCCAGCATCCTCGCACGTCGCAATTTCTTCGCTCTTGTAATAGCCCTTGTCGGCTAATACTTCGACGCTGCGGGACTCCAGCGCATCACGAGCCATCGCGGCCATCGACGACAATTGGCCCTTGTCGATGCCAATATTCGTCACCTCGTGCGCGACAATGAGATGGTTTTTCGCGTCGACGACACTTTGCATATTGTAGCCGACGGTATAGGCGCTGTGGCTCTTGGACGTCATCGCCCGCGAATCTGGGTCTGTCAGTGAGATCTGCTTTTCGCCCGATGCTACGAGCTTCGCTTCGAGCGCCGATAATGTCTGGATTTTTTCCTTGAGGCCCTCGATTTTCTCTTTCAGAGCCGCAACCTTGATTGCCGGCACCGGAACGCCGCTCACCTCCACTTGGCGATCAGCACGGTCGAGGTCGGCCATGTAGCGCGTGACACCCTCTTCGATCGATTGCATGCGCTTCTTCAACCGATCGTGGGTGAAGTTCTTCTCACGATTGTTGACGGCCTTGAACTTGCTGCCGTCGATCGCGACGAGGCCCTCATCGAGCAGATGCATGTTGCGGCACAGCGCGACGAACCGCCGGCACACAGCCTTGATCGCCGGCCCGTTGTCCTTGCGAAAGTCGGCAATGGTCTTGAAGTCTGGCTTGAGTTGTCCGATGAGCCATATCAGTTCGACGTTGCGCGCGCACTCGCGCTCCAACCGCCGCGATGACTGGATCTGATTGAGATAGCCGTAGAGATAGATCTTGAGCAGTGTCGCCGGATGATACCCTGGACGGCCGGTTGCCTCCGGCACGATGTCAAAGCCCAGCTCCGCGAGGTGTAGAGCATCGATAAAGGCATCAACGACGCGCACCGGGTTCTCAGTATCGATCGCCTCATCCAGTCGCTCGGGAAACAGCGTCGCTTGATCCCGCTCTCTGCCCTCGATAAATCGCGCCATGAAGTGCCCCCGCGCTTCGATGAAGCATCATATCATGCTTCGCGGGCGTACTGGGTGGGGTCCGGCTTTTCACACAGTCTCGTATAA